>NZ_JAAKOV010000017.1:0-132440 GCF_049171595.1 Aeromonas sp. 603607 | reverse complement strand
GCTATGTAGCTCAGTTGGTTAGAGCATCGCACTCATAATGCGGGGGTCACAGGTTCGAATCCCGTCATAGCCACCATTAATATTGCGGAAGTGGCGAAATTGGTAGACGCACCAGATTTAGGTTCTGGCGCCCTAGGCGTGAGAGTTCGAGTCTCTCCTTCCGCACCATTAATAGCAGTACCAAACAGACCAGCTCACGCTGGTTTTTTTGTATCTGAAATTTGCCTCTCCCCAGTTTTTATCTCGCACCTCTATTAACCCAGCTCCACGTTAATTCCCGTTCACGTCCCTCTTCATTTATTCCGATCACGCCTTGCCACTCTTGTCTCCCGGCCATAAAAAAGCGGCCCGCAGGCCGCTGGTGCACACATTCATCATCCCGGTTATCAGAACGGGAAGAACCAGGGGATCGCTACCACGCTCACCGCCATCACCAACAGGGTGAATGGCACCCCGATACGGATAAAATCGGCAAACTTGTAGTTGCCCGGCCCCAGCACCAGAGTATTGACCGGTGACGAGACCGGCGTCATAAAAGCGGCCGAGGCGGCGATGGCAATGGTCATGGCAAACGGATAGGGTGATACCCCCATCTGCTGGGCCGTGCCCAGCGCAATGGGTGCCATCAGCACAGCAGTCGCGGTGTTGGATATAAAGAGCCCGATCACCGCGCAGAGGGCAAACAGGCTGGCCAGCATGACCCGCGGCCCCATCTCCCCTACCGCATTGATCAGACCACCGACGATCAGATCCACCCCGCCGGTTTTTTGCAGCGCCAGCGCAAAGGGGAGCATACCGACGATGAGGATCAGGGTCGGCCAGTGGATCGACTTGTAGGCACTTTCCATATCGATACAGCGAAACTTGCCCATCAGCAGACAGGCGATCAGCGCGGCAATCACGTTGGGCACCGGATCGGTCACCATCAGCAGGATCATCACTCCAAGACAGAAGAGGGCATGAATGGCCTGGCTGCGGGCGGGGGCCATCTCGTCCACTTCGGCGGGCAGCCCCATCAGCAGAAAGTCGCGGCTATGGGTCTGCAACTGTCTGATGTGGCTCCAATTCCCTACCACCAGCAGGGTGTCGCCCATCTGCAGCGGCTCATCCACCAGCTTGCCTGCCAGTGCCTCACCGTCGCGGCGCAGCCCCACCACGCTCAGGCCATAGCTGGAGCGGAAGGTCACCTCACGCACGCTTTTACCCAGCAGCTTGGACTCGGGGATCAGCGACACCTCGGCCATCCCCACCTCCCGCGCCTGATCGGAGAAATACTCCCCGCGCAGGATCATGGGTTCAAGCCGCGCCTCGGTGCAAAACGCCCGCACATCCACCTCGGGGTCTGACATGTCGATCAGCAGCACATCCTTGGCCTGGAACTCACTGATCCCGGACACCGGCACCATCACCCGACGGAACTTGCGCCAGCGCTCCACCCCGATGACATGGGCACCATAACGGGCGCGCAGTTGCAGCTCATCCAGGGTATGACCAATCAGCGGGGAGTCAGGCCGCAGCGCCAAACGACGAGCCCGACCGGCCAGTCGGTAGTCTCGGATCAGATCGCGCAGGGTGCGGCGCCCGGTCGGCTTGCCCTTGCCCTCTTCCCCCTCGCCCACCAGGGAGCCGCGCACCAGCAGCATGTAGAGGATGCCCAGCCCCAGGATCAGCACGCCCATGGGGGTGAAATCGAAGAAGCCGAAGCCGTGAATGCCGTGGCGCATCAGCTCGCTGTTAACCACCATGTTGGGGGGCGTGGCCACCAGCGTCATCATGCCGCTGATCAGCCCGGCAAAACCAAGGGGCATCATCAGGCGACCGGCCGGGATCCCCATCCGGTTAGCCACGCTCAGCACCACCGGGATAAAGATGGCCACCACCCCGGTGCTGCTCATCACAGCCCCCAGACTCGCCACCGCCACCATCAGCAACACCAGCAGCTTGGTCTCGCTGCTGCCCGCTACCTTCACCAATGCATCCCCCACCTGATAGGCGATGCCGGTGCGAACCAGCCCCTCACCCACCACAAACAGGGCGGCTATCAGAATGACGTTGGGATCGCTAAAGCCCGCCAGCGCCTCCGGCAGGGTGAGGGTGCCGCTCAGCACAAAGAGAATAATGATCAACAGGGCAACCACGTCCATGCGCACCTTGTTGGTCATAAAGAGATAGATGGCGCCAGCCAGCAGACAGAGCACCCAGACAAGCTCGGAATTCAATGCAACCTCCTTTTATCACGTGATTTTCCTCCCGGAGAGTGGACTCTATCAGACCACAGCCATGGCGCTATCATCTTGCTACATATCAATAAAGTCCGGCCCGCCGAGGCCCCATAACCCATCACTGCTGGAATAACCGGGCAGCAGCGGCGATTTCTTTGATATGGGCCAAGTACGGGGCGGACAAAAGTCCTGCCCCCTACTCCCCCTCACCCCTTAGAATGGCGCCCTCGCATACTAACCCTCATGCCCAAGGATCAGAAAATGAGCATATTCGAGCTGTTCAGCATCAATAACACGCTGGTGACCATACCGCTGGGTGGCGGCTATGCCATGTCATGGATTGAAGCCATCGGTACCCTGTTCGGGCTGGCCTGCATCTGGTTTGCCAGTCAGGAGAAGACCATCAACTACCTGTTCGGTCTTATCAACGTCAGCCTGTTTGCCATCATCTTCTTCCAGATCCAGCTCTACGGGCTGTTGCTGCTGCAGCTGTTCTTCTTCTGCGCCAACGTCTACGGCTGGTACGCCTGGACCCGCCCGGCCAACGATCAGGGGGATACCCTGCAGATCCGCTGGCTCAGCAAATCCAAACTGATGGTGACCGCCGCCGTGAGCGTGCTGGCCATCGCTCTGCTGACCCGCTATATCGACCCGGTCTTCGCCACCCTGGCACGCACCTCGGTCTCCCTGCTCAACCTGTTTGGTGCCAACCTTGCCATCCCCGAGCCCTCCCCCGATGCCTTCCCGTTCTGGGATGCCAGCATGACGGTGCTCTCGGTGGTCGCCCAGATCCTGATGACCCGCAAATACGTGGAGAACTGGATCCTCTGGGTCGTCATCAACATCATCAGCATCGGTGTCTATGCCGCGCAGGGCGTCTATGCCATGTCGCTGGAGTACCTGATCCTGCTGTTTATCGCCGCCAACGGCACTCGCCTCTGGGTGATTGCCGCCAAGCGCCAGCCACAAGGTCTGTAAGCCATGACTCTGTTACCCCATCTCCAGTGCCGCCCCGACCAGATTGCCGAGCGGGTGGTACTGTGCGGCGACCCGGCCCGGGTCGATCGCATCGCCAGCCAGCTCGAACAGTGCGAAGTGCT
Source organism: Aeromonas sp. 603607 (assembly GCF_049171595.1). Lineage (NCBI taxonomy): Bacteria > Pseudomonadati > Pseudomonadota > Gammaproteobacteria > Aeromonadales > Aeromonadaceae > Aeromonas > Aeromonas sp. 603607. The sequence continues at coordinate 129,118 of NZ_JAAKOV010000017.1, read as the reverse complement.
GGGGCAAAACCGGGAGTTTCGCCTCATCAACGGCCGCTATCAGGGGCTGCCCATCACGGTTTGCAGCACCGGCATTGGCGGCGCCTCGGCCATCATAGCGCTGGAGGAGCTGGTGCAAGCCGGTGCCCGCTCGCTCATTCGGGTCGGCTCCGCCGGTGCCCTGCAGCACGACATCGGCCTTGGCGACCTTATCGTGGTGGAAGGGGCGGTACGCAATGAGGGCGCCTCACAGGCCTATCTGCCCGCCGAGTACCCCGCCTGCGCCGATATCTGGCTGCAAGCGGCCCTGCTCAATCAGGTGGCGGCCAGCGGCCAACCTCATTGGCACGGGCTGGTGCGCTCCCACGACAGCTTCTATCGGGATGACGAACAGGAGGTGTGCCGCTACTGGCATGCCCGTGGCGTGCTCGGCGCTGACATGGAGACCGCCTCCCTGTTGACCGTGGGTCGCCTGCGCAAGGTGCGGGTCGCCGCCGTGCTCTGCAACGTGGTGCTGTTCGAGCAGGATGTGCAACAAGGGGTGGCGGATTACGCCAGCGCCGAACAGGCGATGATGGCCGGTGAGCAGCACGCCATCGCCGCCGCCCTCCACGCGTTGGTGCAATAAAACGCAAACCGTTAACTGCGGCACATCCGCTACCGTGCGGGCTGGTATCCGGCCCGCACTCTTGCTAGCCTCATGGCCCTCGTCATCCGGTGCGACAGGCAAGTCATGCAGCAACAGCCCTACCCCCTCGGCCGTTTTCACGCCGAACTCCAGCAGCTTGAACCCCGCTTTGCCGCGGCGCTCGACGCCTGCACCCTGTTTCTGCGCCGCTACCTGCCGGGCGAATTGATCATGCGCCAGGGGGAGCAGAGCGAGCAGCTCTATCTGGTCGAACATGGTCGGGTCTCCCTCAATAGCGCCGTCCACTCGGGCCGCATCTTCCAGCTCGGCGAGATTGAGTGTCACAGCCAGATCTTCGGCGAGATGGAGTTCTTCAGCGCCACCCCGGTGCAGTGGAACGTGGTGGCCGAGACCGAGCTGGATGCCCGGGTCATCTGCGCCCACAAACTGGCCCAGCGCCTGCTGGCAGAACCTGAGTTGACCCTCTTTTTCGCCGCCGCACTTGCCAGCGACTATCTCGATACCCTGGAGATCACCACCAGCCGGCTACTCCACCCCATCGCCTACAACATCGCCTATGAGCTATGGCGTGAGCGCCAGCGCACTCCGATGCTGGGATCGCGCAAGCGGGCCCACGAGGCAGCACGCTTCGGCACCACAGAGCGGGTCTACCGCCGCGCCCTCAAGGAGCTGGTCGAACAGGGCATAGTTGCCGACAGCAGTGACGGCCCCGTCATCGCCGATCTGGCCAGGCTGCGCGCCTATCTCGTCCTTTGATTTCCATTCACCTCATTTCGATTAACCCTGTCAGGAGAGAGCCATGTCTACCCATCCCGAATTCACCTTCTTCAGCCGCTTCGTTGCCGATATTCAGGCGGGCCGCAAGACCATCACCATCCGCGACGAGAGCGAGGCCAACTGGCAGCCCGGCCAACGTCTGGCGCTGTTCACCAACCCGGAGCACCAGCCCTTTGGCACCATAGAGGTGATCTCCGTCAACGCAATAGCCTTCGATGAACTGAATGACGAGCATGGCCGTCAGGAGAACATGACCCTCCCCGAGCTCAAACAGGTGATCCGCGATATCTACCCCGATCTACCGCCGCTCTATGTGATTGAATTCAAAATGATTGCCTGAACCGGATTTGGCCTTTGCCGAGCGATGTGTTAATAGTGTCCTCTTTTGAATCAGGGAGGTGACCCGAGTGTTTGAGATAGCGAGCCTGAAAGAGGGGATGATGCACGGGGTCGAGCTGTTCCAGCTGCTGCTGGAGATCATCTCCATCGCCTGTGTGGTGATAGGGCTTGGCAAGACCCTCTGGCTAGCGGCAAGAGTGCGGGATCACCAGCCCGGTTTTCCGCGTATTCGTCTCTGCTTTGGCAGTTGGCTCATTCTGGCGCTGGAGTTCCAGCTCGCCGCCGACATCTTGGCCACCACGGTCGCGCCAAGCAAGGAGGAGCTGATCCGCCTTGCCATCATCGCGGTGATCCGCACCTTCCTGAACTACTTCCTCGGCAAGGAGCTGGAAGCACAAGCGGAACGCCAACAAGACAAGGCAGAGCGCCAGCAGGAGCAGCACAGCGAACAGGTCAAGGCAGCCCAATAGCCCGTTTCCTTGCACAGCATCATCGCTAAGTGCCGTGTCATCCCGACCACAGCAGTGGCCCGGGATGGCACCTTTGTGACCCTTCCCGCACTTTTGGCAATCAGTCAATAATGGAACCCTTTTCAAGGCTTCCCCTGCCCTGTTGAGTGCCCGCTCATCTGCGTAAGATGGAAAGCCTCCTCCCCAACCGGCCACGCTGATGAACCCGCACTCCCTCCACACTCCCGATATCGACCTCGATAGCTGCGTCATCTACCAGATCTACCCCATGAGTTTTCAGGACAGCGATGGCGACGGTATGGGCGACATCAACGGCATCCGTCAGCGCCTAGGATATCTGGCCACCCTCGGGGTCGATATGCTCTGGCTCACCCCCATCTATCGCTCCCCCAAGCGGGATAACGGCTATGACGTGGCGGACTACCGTGCCATCGACCCCGCCTTCGGCACCCTGACCGAGATGGAGCAGCTGATCGCCGAAGCGGCCGCTCACGGCATCGGCATCATGATGGATATCGTCGCCAACCACACCTCCACCGAGCACGAGTGGTTTATGAAGGCACTGGCCGGGGATCCCCGTTATCAGGGTTATTACGTATTCCGGGATCAAGCCTTTGTCGATGCTCACCCCATTACCTCGATTTTTGGCGGCAGCGGCTGGCAGTATGTGCCAGTGCTTGATCGCTACTACCTGCACAACTTCGATCCCAGTCAGGCCGATCTGGACTGGGACAACCCGGCGGTGCGCGCCGAGATGGCAGAGGTGATCAACTTCTGGCTGGGCAAAGGGATCAAGGGATTTCGCTTCGATGTGATCGATATGGTGAGCAAGGAGTGGGACCGACTGGCCATGAGCAATGGCCCGCGCCTGCACGACTATATCCGCGAGCTCAATGCCGCGAGCTTCGGCGGCAAAGGGATCATTACGGTGGGGGAGACCTGGGGGGCCGATCTCGCCCATATGCAGAACTATTCGAACCACGATGGCAGCGAGTTCAGCATGGTGTTCAACTTCGAGCATCTGGGGCTTGGCAGTGACAAGTGGTCATCCCGCTTTGCTCCCCTCGCCTTCAAACGGGCCATGGCCCGCCACCAGCAAGGGCTGCATGGCCGAGGCTGGAACAGCCTGTTTCTCGGCAACCACGACCTGCCCCGCGCCGTCTCCCGCTTTGGCGATGACAGGCCCGAGTGGCGGGAAACCAGCGCCAAACTGTGGGCCATGGTGCTGCACATGATGCAGGGCACTCCCTTCATCTATCAGGGGGAGGAGCTCGCCATGACCAACCGCCACTGGCAGCCGGACGAGCTGCGCGATGTGGAGGCCATCAACTACTGCGCCAGCCAGTCAGGGCTGGATCCTGCCGAGCTGAGTCGGCGGCTCGATGCCATTGGCCGCGACAACGCCCGTACCCCGATGCAGTGGGACGCCGGCCCCCACGCCGGTTTCAGCACCACCACGCCCTGGATTGCCCTCAATGCCAACCACGTCGAGATAAATGCCGCCGAGCAGCTGGCCCGCCCCGACTCGCCGTTTCACTGCTATCGCCAGCTTATCGCCCTGCGTAAGGCTCACCCTGTCATTCGCCACGGCGACTTCGAGCTGCTGGATGGGGATGATCCCGAGCGCATCAGCTATCGCCGCCACTGGCAGGATCCGGCCAGCGGAGAGCGGCACACCCTGCTGCTGCTCGCCAATCTCACGGCGAACCCCTTGCCGATGCCCCACTTCGACAAGGTGACAGACAAGATGCGGTTGCTGCTGGCCAATTACCCAAGCGAACCACTGCCACTCTTCGCCCCTTATCAGTGCGCCATCTGGCTGCAAGTGGATCAGGGTTAACCCCGTGCTGACGGGCCATGTCAATGGCCCGTCAATCGCCACCCGTCGGCTGTCAGCAGAAAATCACGCCCCCACTCGAAGGGATTAAATTAACCACTATTACTGACTTATTAATTGATTATTTATCCCGTTTGATACGCTCTCATTGCCCCTCTTACTATGCCTGCGACCTATCCATTGCCGATGCAACTATCGGCCTTCAAACTGGCATAGCAAAGTGGAAAACAGATGATCACCACAGACGGGAATAACGCAGTCGCCTCGGTGGCGTACCGCACCAGCGAAGTCATCGCCATCTACCCCATCACCCCCAGCTCGGCCATGGCTGAGCAGTCGTCGGCCTGGTCGAGCGAGCGGGGCAAGAACCTGTGGGGGGATGTGCCTCGGATTGTCGAAATGCAGTCGGAAGGGGGTGCCATCGCTGCCGTCCACGGTGCCCTGCAGACCGGCGCGCTGGCGACCTCGTTTACCTCGTCGCAGGGTTTGCTGCTGATGATCCCCAACCTCTACAAGCTGGCGGGTCAGCTCATCCCCTTCGTACTGCATGTGGCGGCGCGCACCGTGGCGACCCATGCGCTATCGATCTTTGGCGATCACTCGGACGTGATGGCGGTGCGCCAGACCGGCTGTGCCATGCTCTGTGCCAGCAATGTGCAGGAGGCGCAGGACTTTGCCCTGATCTCCCAGATAGCGAGCCTCAACAGCCGCCTCCCCTTTATCCACTTCTTCGACGGCTTTCGTACCTCTCACGAGATCGCCAAGATAGCGCCGCTCGCTGACGACACCCTGCGTGCCCTGTTGCCCGCAGATGCCATCCGCGACCATCGCGACCGGGCGCTCACCCCCGACAAACCGGTCATTCGCGGCACTGCTGCCAACCCGGACACCTACTTCCAGTGTCGGGAGGCGAGCAACCCCTGGTATGACGCCGCCTATGGCCACGTGAGCGAGGCGATGCAGGCTTTTGGCGAGCAGACCGGCCGCCACTACCGGCCATTTGAATACGTCGGCCACCCGCAGGCGGAGCGGATTGTGGTGCTGATTGGCTCAGCCATCGGCACCTGTGAAGAGGTGATCGAGCGCCTGCTGGCCCAAGGGGAGAAGGTGGGGCTGGTGAAGGTGCGGCTGTTCCGCCCCTTCTCGGCCAAGCACCTGTTGGCCGCGATTCCCGAGAGTGCCCGCGCCATCGCCGTGCTGGATCGCACCAAGGAGCCGGGCGCACAGGCCGAGCCCCTCTATCTCGACGTGATGACGGCGCTGGCCGAAGCGGTCAGCCGGGGCGAGCGGGCAAGCCTGCCGCGGGTCATCGGCGGTCGCTATGGCCTCTCCTCCAAAGAGTTCGGCCCCGCCTGCGCGCTGGCGGTGTTTGCCGAACTGGCGCGAGAGAACCCGCGCCCGCGCTTTACCGTCGGCATCTTCGATGACATCACAGGTCTCTCGCTACCGCTGGCCGCGCTGAATTCGCAAAGCCCCATCCACAGCCAGCAACACAAGGTGGAGGCACTCTTCTACGGCCTTGGCAGCGATGGCACCGTCTCGGCGGCCAAGAACAGCATCAAGATCCTCGGCAACCACACCGACCTCTATCCGCAGGGCTATTTCGTCTACGACTCCAAGAAGGCGGGCGGCCTCACCGTCTCTCACCTGCGGGTGGGCGAGCGGCCGCTGCAATCGGCCTATCTGGTGGAAGAGGCCGACTTTATCGGCTGCCATCAGTGGCAGTTTGTCGACAAGTACCGGATGGCGGAGCGCTTGAAAGCGGGTGGCATCTTCCTGCTCAACACCCCCTACAGCGAAGCGGAGATCTGGCAACGACTACCTAGCGAGGTGCAGCATGCCCTGCGCGAGAAAGAGGCGCGCTTCTACATCATCAACGCCGCCAAAATTGCCCGCGACTGCCAGCTCGGCAACCGCATCAATACCGTCATGCAGATGGCCTTCTTCCAGCTCAGCGCCATCATTCCCCCCGCAGAGGCGACCAGCCTGCTGAAGCAGGCCATCGCCACCAGCTATGGCAGCAAGGGGCAGACACTGGTCGAACGCAACTGGCAGGCACTGGAGGCAACCTGCGCCGCCCTGACCCGGGTGCCGCTGGGGGAGCTGGATCCTGCCAGCCGCCCGCGCCCACCGGTGGTTTCGGCCAAGGCCCCCGACTTTGTCCAGACCGTCACCGCCGCCATGCTGGCGGGATTGGGTGACAGCCTGCCGGTCTCCGCCTTCCCGCCGGATGGCACCTGGCCGGTCGGCACCACCCGCTGGGAGAAGCGCAATATCGCCAAGGAGATCCCCATATGGGAGGCGGAGCTCTGTACCCAGTGCAACTACTGCGTCGCCGCCTGTCCCCACTCGGCCATTCGCGCCAAGGTGGTAGAACCGGATGCGCTGGCCGCTGCTCCCGCCACTCTGGATGCGCTGGATGTGAAATCCCGTGACATGCGCGGCCAGCAGTACGTGCTGCAGGTGGCGCCGGAGGATTGCACCGGCTGCAATCTCTGCGTTGAGGTGTGCCCGGCCAGGGATCGCAGCAACCCGGATCGCAAGGCGATCAATATGGCTTCGCGCCTCGATCACCTCGACGAGCAGAAGGCCAACTACGACTTCTTCCTCGACCTGCCAGAGCGCAGCGCCGAGCAGCTGGAGCGCATCGACATCCGCACCTCCCAGCTCATCTCGCCGCTGTTTGAATACTCGGGCGCCTGCTCCGGCTGTGGCGAGACCCCCTATATCAAGCTGTTGACCCAGCTCTATGGCGATCGGCTGCTGATTGCCAACGCCACCGGCTGCTCGTCCATTTATGGTGGCAACCTGCCTACCACCCCCTACACCACCAACGCCGACGGGCGTGGGCCGGCCTGGGCCAACTCGTTATTTGAAGACAACGCCGAGTTCGGACTGGGGTTCCGCCTCACCGTCGATCAGCACAGGGAGCGGGTGCGCCGTCTGCTGGCGAGCCTGGGCGACACCATTCCGGCAGCGCTGCGCGAGGAGCTCGGCGATGCCACCCTGCCGGTTTCCGAGCAGCGGGCCCATATCCAGCAGCTGCGGGAGCTGCTGCAACAGAGCAAGGCTCCGGAGGCCCTTGAGCTGGCCCGCGATGCGGACTATCTGGTGGAAAAATCGGTCTGGCTCATCGGTGGCGATGGCTGGGCCTACGACATCGGCTTTGGCGGACTCGACCATGTGCTGAGTCTGGGGGAGAACATCAATGTGCTGGTGCTCGATACCCAGTGCTACTCCAACACCGGCGGCCAGCAATCGAAGGCGACGCCACTCGGGGCCATCACCAAGTTTGGCGAGCAGGGCAAACGCAAGGCGCGCAAGGATCTCGGGGCCAGCGTGATGATGTATGGCCACGTCTATGTGGCGCAGATCTCCCTCGGCGCCCAGATGAACCAGACGGTGAAGGCGATTCAGGAGGCGGAGGCCTACCCGGGGCCGTCGTTCATCATCGCCTACAGCCCCTGCGAGGAGCATGGCTACGACATGGCCGAGAGCCATGAGCAGATGAAACAGCTGACCGCCACCGGCTTCTGGCCGCTCTACCGCTTCGATCCGCGCCGCGCTGACGAGGGTAAATTGCCGCTGGCACTCGACTCGCGAGCACCCAATGCCTCGCTGGCCGAGACCTTGCGCCATGAGCCCCGCTTCCAGCGGCTGGAGCGCCAACTGCCGGAGGTGGCCAGCCAGCTCTATGAAGAGGCGGAGCAGGAGGCCAACCGCCGCTTCGCCTGGCTGAGCCAGCTGGCAGGCAAGGAGAGTCCGGCGCAGGAGTAACTCGCGCATGGCTTGATGGCAGCAGCCACGCTATTCGCCAAATAACAATCAGGGCTCCCCGCGGGGAGCCCTGATGCTAGCTATGGTGAGCCAATGTCGGCTCAGGCCGGATCAGGCGCTGATGGATGCCAGCTCGTGGCGCTTCAACGCCAGCAATGTGATGAGCAGCGCCAGCGTGGCGATCAGTGCCATGCCGATATAGGTCGCGCTGAAGCCCGGGGCCAGCAGATCGGGGGCGAGCCGGCTCAGATCGCCATCGCTGCCGGCTGGCAGGCGGAAGTGGAACAGCATGGAGCAGATGGCCACGCCGACGGCACCGCCGAGCTCCCGCCCGAAGTTGAACAGCGACATGCCGATGCCGCGATCCTGCCGTGGCAGGGCATTTTGCACTACTACCGAGAGGGCGGGCAGCACCAGACCGAGACCAATACCGGCAAACCCGAGCGCCAGTCTGACCCAGGCGTCGAAGTGGATCTGCCAGAGCGCCACCGCCGCGAGGCCAAAGCCCACCGCGACAAAGCTCTTGTAGTGGCCGGTACGGCCAATCAGCTTGCCTCCGACAAAGGCGCCGGCAGTGATGCAAATCATGAAGATAACCATGATGGCGCCGCTCTCGCTGGCGCTCATCCCCTTCTGCCACTGCATCTGCAACGGCAGATAGACCAGCACGGCAAACATCAGCAACTGGGAGAGCATCACCAGCAGCACACTCACCAGATAGCCGGGCAACCGGGCCAGATGGGCGGGCAATATGGGGTCGTGGGCGCGCCGTTCAATCAGAATCAGCAGCAGCAATGCAACGCCCAGCGCCGCCGAAAGCCAGACGGCGGGCAGCGCCGCTTCCGGCGAGAGCAGCAACAGGGTGAGCGTGGTGACGGTAATCAGCAGACCCGCCCCCTTCCAGTCGAAGCGACTGTGGCGACGCACGTTGAGCTGCTTGAGGTTGCGGTTGATGAGAAAGACTGCCAGCGCCCCGAGCGGCAGATTGATCCAGAAGATCCAGCGCCAGCTGAGCTGCTCGGTGAAGTAGCCGCCGAGCAAGGGGCCAGCGATACTGGAGACCGCATAGACCGCCGAAATGTAGCCCTGATATTTGCCCACCTCCCGCGGCGGAATGGTGTCGGCAATCACGGTAAACGCGAGGGCAATCAGACCGCCGCCCCCCAGCCCTTGCAGCACCCGCGCTGCCAGCAGGGTCTGCAGATCCTGGGAGAGGGCGCAGGCCACCGAGCCCGCCAGAAACAGGCCGATGCCGATATTGAGCATCCGCACCCGGCCAAAGAGATCGCTCAGCTTGCCGTAGAGAGGCAGCACGGCGGTGGCCGCCAGCAGGTAGGCGGTGACCACCCAGGTGAGGGCGCCACCGGCATGCAGCTCGGCGCCAATCATGGGCAGCGGGGTAGTGACGATGCTCTTTTCCAGTGAACCGAGCGCGATCACAAGCGCCACACTGGAGAAGATGGTTTTGGGGGATATTTTCGAGGTCATAAGCGGACTCGCAGATCTGATATGCCAAAGTATCCGGCAATGAACGGATTATTGTCTCACAAATCAGCAAGAGATAGAAAAAACGGCGGCCACAATCTGCCCAACCATGAGGCCGATCCCACAAAACGCCGACCGTTTCTGCTAGCCTGCCCTATTTGATTCGAGGAGCCCCCATGAGCGAGCGTGAGCAGTACGGGTTTGATCACTACGATGCCCTGATTTTCGATATGGATGGCACTTTGGTAGATTCCATGCCCCTCCATCTGGATGCCTGGGAGCTTACCTGCGCCGAATTCGGCATCCCCTTCGAGCGGGATCAGCTCTATCAGTACGGCGGCATTCCCACCCGCAAGATCATCGCCATGCTGGCCGAGCAGCAGGGGCTGACGGTGGATGTCGAGGCTTTTACCCGTCGCAAGATTGCCCTCTACATGGCCCATATCGACAAGGTCAGCGTCTTTCCCAAGATGTGGGAGCTGGTCAGGCACTATCACGGCAAGGTGAAGATGGGGATTGGCACCGGCTCACCGCGCAATCAGGCGGACTCCATCCTCAAAAGCACCGGACTCGATGCCTATATCTCTGTGGTGGTGAGCGCCGATGATGTCACCAACCACAAACCGCATCCCGACACCTTTTTGCGGGTGGCCGAGCTGCTCGGCGCCAATCCCGCCAACTGTCTGGTATTTGAAGATACCCGGATCGGGCTTGAGGCTGGCAAGGCGGCGGGGATGGATACTCTACTGGTAATGGAAGGCGAACTGCACCAGAGGTAGATCGCAAGCGGACAGCGGCAACATGGCGCCACCTCAATGGTGCCATGATGCTGTTCAACTCGCGGATAAAGGGTTCTCCTGCAAACAGGAGACGAGCGTCGGCCCGGTGGCAACTGTCAAGGAGAGTGCATCGACCATGGCTTCCTCCTTCCATGCCTGATGCTGGCGCAGCAACGCCAGTGCTTCAACCGGCGTATCTGCAAAGATGGGGGCCGCCATGGCGGCAAATCCCTGCTCAACCAGTTGACGACGCTCATCGCTATAGCGCGGGGCATTGGCATCGAGATAGGTAAGCGCCTGGCCCAGCGTGAAAAAGTGATAGTTGGGCATCGAATGACCCTCAAAAATAAAGTGCCATTCTACTCCTTTCTGCTCCATTTCCAGCCTTAAACCCTTGTCCATCCGGTGATCTCGTTCACATTTTTGTTAACAATCCCGCAGACAACCATGCCACGGCAGCTGGCCTCGCCCGCGACCCTTTCATCCCTGGCAGGCTGTAGACTACAACCGGCGCAGAGAGCCCGATCCATAGCGCTGCGTCGAGCCAAGGTCATCCTCTTGTTTGATGCCTTGACCATGCCGCACCTGGTCAGCCGATATATTGCCAACCCTGGTCACCTCGATATGGGACTACTGCGCTGGTCACGCATATTTCACCAGATATATAAAAAGATAAAAACGCTCCGAATCTGGGCCAACCGTCAGCCTACCGATAATTAACAAGCATCCCCCATGCAAATATTTGAATTATATTCCAGCCACATCTTTAACTACTGTTACAGTAATCTCTGCTAGCATATTTTTGCGCGGCAAGATAGATGACTAAAAAAACATAAAGTACATATCTATGCACAATAAAATCGTTTGATGGCAGCTTGATGCATCGCATTAACCCTTTCTTTACACTCCTTCACTGCCAAGGTATCTGCCCCAACCCCCGCCTGGACTGGACTATTGCTCGATGCATGGCCATTGGCGGACAAACAGGTGACTATTCAGCATGAATTGAATAGCAATCACATTAAATTTGCACCCATTGAGCCATCTCATAGAAATGCAATCAGCGGTTTGCAACCCCTGATAGCCACTCATAGAATCGCAGCGTCTGAAATATCTACCCTGTCCTCTTCTCCCTTATTCCTCTCAGTAATTGAGTGGATCACAAATAATAACCGGGGATGCCGCCGCTGGCGCAGTGGCCGTGGCGTACAACAAGATGGGGTAAACCTGTACCTGAATGAACAACAAATATTAAAAAGAGGCATATCTATGAGTGGCACCATCATCAAGTCGGCAAGAAATACCCCCCATGCACCCCAGGATCTGGGTCCCTGCACCCAAACGGTGGCGTTTTCTCATTACAACAATATCTCGGCCCAGCTGCCGGTCGATCCGGCCACCGGCAAGATGGTGAGTGACGATGTCACCGCGCAGGCCAGACAGTGCCTGAGCAACCTCAAGGCGATCATCGAGAGCATCGGCCATGTGATGGACGATATGGTCAAAGCGACCATCTTCCTGAAAGAGATGGCGGATCTGGAGGCGGTCAACGCCGTCTATCGCGAATTCTTCCCGGGCTATCTGCCGACCCGCACCACCCTCGCCGTCGCCGCCCTGCCGCTGGGTGCGCTGGTGCAGATTGATGCCATCATCTCCAACGGCGAAGGCACCTTCCCGCAAGATCCTTGCCCGCTGGTGAAGCTCGCCCGCAACAGTGACAAGGCGCCGCACAATCCGCTCTCCACCCATACCGTGGCCTTCTCCCACTACAACAATATCGGCGCCCAGCTGCCGGTGGATGCAGCCTCGGGCCAGCTGGTTGCTGGTGGCATCAAGGAGCAGGCGGGCCAGTGCCTGCGCAATATCAAGGCGGTGCTGGAGAGCATCGACGTGCCGTTTGACGATATCGTCAAGGTCACCGTCTATCTGACCGATCTGGCCGATCTGGAGGCCGTCAACGAGGTCTACACCACCTTCTTCCCCGACTCTGCCATTGCCCGCGCCGTGGCCTACCTGCCTGCCCGCTCGGTGGTCAGTGCCGCCGCCCTGCCCATGGGGGCACGGGTGCAGATGGATGCGGTCATCTCCCACGGTGACGGCACCCCGCCGCAACTGGTGGAAGATCGTCACAATCTGGTGATCCGCGCCCGCAATACCGACAAGGCACCGCGCAGCCCGCTCCATTGCCAGACTGTCGCCTTCTCCCACTACAACCATCTCTCTGCGCAGTTACCGATAGACCCCGCCACTGGCAAGATCCTGGCTGGCTGCATCAAGGAGCAGACCGCCCAGTGCCTGAGCAATATCAAGGCGATTGTGGAGAGCATCGGCCATGTGATGGACGATATCGTCAAGGTCAATATCCAGCTCGCTAATATCGCGGATCTGGCCGAGGTGGATGCCATCTATACCAAATACTTCCCGGGTTATCTGCCTGCCCGCACCGTATTCGGGGTGAGCGAGCTGCCCGCTGGCGCCCTAGTGCAAATTGATGCGGTAATGTCCAATGCGGAAAGCACCCCGCCGCAGGTGTAATGTTGCGGGAAATAAAAAAGAGACCGGCTGATGGCCGGTCTCTTTTTACATGCCAGACAAAGGGATGGCCCCTCAGCCCTCGATATCGCGGTTCCTGATCGCCACTCTGACCGCCTCTGCCGTGGTGGCTACACCGAGTCGACGGCGGGCACTGCGCAGATGGTTCTCGACCGTGCGCACCGAGAGTGTCAGGGTGGTGGCGATATCGGCATGGCGCCAACCCCGAGAGACCCACTCCAGCACTTCGCGCTCGCGCCCAGTGAGGCCACGCTCGTGACCCGCTACCGGCATCTCCATCAGCCGACGAGCTGCATGAAAAGCCGCAGCCGCGATCAGCGCAAGGCCAACCCGAGCGGGAGCGCTGGCATCGATCTGATCGCCACCAAAGCTCATCGCCCCTTCCAGCCCCAGCGGCCCATAGACGGGTACCTGCAAGCCATGTCGGCCCGGCCCCTCAGGCTGGCGAACGATACGGTACTGCTCGCCAACGGCGCCAACCGTTTTGCTCCAGAAGAAGGGCTGGTCTCGCTCCCTGATATGCATCGCCATCGGGCACTCGCGCATATAGGCATGCAGGTCGACCGCCTCGCCGCTCTCCAGCCACTCCCCCTCAAGCCAGTAGAGATGCTCGACCACCCCCTCCTCGCTGGCACTGATGGAGAAGAGCGCAAAGCGGTGATACCCCAGCGGGGTGGCAAAAGCGCGCACCAGTTGCTGGATCTCCTCCAGCCGCTGGCACCCTTCCAGCGCCACCGCGACCTGCAGCGCATTGGCTGGCGACGACGACAACCTCATCGCTTGGCAACCGCCTCCAGCAAGGTGGTAGCGGCCAGCTTGCCGAGGTTATTGCCCGCCAGCGGGCTGTCACCGGTCAGCAGATTGCGATCCCGGCACACCTCTCCCGAGATGCCGTTGTTGACGATCTCGAAGCCAATCTCTTTGAGCTTCTCGCCAAACTTCCAGGTGAGGTGGCCAGGCATATAGCCAATTGCCGGGGTCTGGGCATCCAGCTCGTCTGGGAAGGCGCAGATCTTGTAGCCCGCGAAGGTCTCTGGATTGGCCACCGCCAGCAGCGCAGCAGGCCCGTGACAGAGGGAGATGATGAAGCGATCGTTGGCCATCGCCCACTCCAGCAGCGCTTTCACCTCGGCACTCTGCGGCAGCCCCATCAGGGCGCCGTGCCCGCCGGGAATAAAGACGCCGATATAGTCCGAGTCGGCGGCCAGCGCCTGCTTCAGCAGGTCGGCCAGCTTGGCCGGTTGGCGGAACTGCGCCTGATATTTGCCATAGAGCCCCAGCACCTCTTCATCTTCGCCGGGCATGGCCCACCACTCGAACTTGACCGGATTGCCGGAGAGGGTGGCCACATCAAAGGCAAAGCCCGCCTTGTCGAGGTGATACATGGGCAGCAGGGTTTCGACCGGATGGTTGCCGGTGGAAAACAGGGTGCCGTTGTCGGTGGGCAGATAGCGCTCATCGGCCCCGATCAGCAGGATCTTCCAGCGCCCCTCCCGATAGGGAGCGGGATAGTCGGCCCCGGCAAGGTCAGACTTGCGCGAGGTGAACTGGCTCAGGGAGTAGGGCGACGGAAAGAAGGCATTCTGCTCTGCCGGATCCGGGGTCGGTTGTTTATCGTCAACAAGCATATCGGTCATGGGTCAGGCTCCAGTAGTGGTGGACTCGGTCTCACAGTATTGACTGTCAGAGACCAAGTAAATGAGGGTTTTCCCTCAACCGCCATGACTATGGCAAGGGATGTGACCACGCTGCGACAAAACCTGAACAGAATCCCCGCCAGACTTAGGCCATCGCGGCAAATGCCCTGACGATGACATCCATGACCGCTCTGACCCGCGCGGCATGTTGCACATCCTGATGGGTCACCAGCCACACATCGTAGGATTGCTGTAACTGCCGCTCGGGCCAGACCCGCACCAACCCGGCTTGCTCGGCGAGCGGAACCGCCACCTCGCCAAGCCCCAGCCCCATCAACAGGGCCTGACGCAGCATCAGGCTGGTATTGACCCCCGCGGCGACCGTGGCCCCCTCGGCCGCCTCTTCGAGCATCATTGGCGAGCGAGCGCTCTGCCAGTGAGGCTCATACACCACCAGCGAATGGCCCGCAAAACCGGTGCCCGCTTCGGGAATGCCATGGCGAGCCAGATAGTCGGCGGAGGCATACAACCCGACCGGCCAGGAGGCCAGCTTGCGAATAATCAGGTCGGGATTGTCCGGCTTCACCGTCCGGATCGCGATATCCGCTTCCCGCAGGGACAGATTGACCACCTGGGTCGAGGTATTGAGGATGACCCTGATATCGGGATAACGCTGATGCAGCTCGGTCAGGGCCGGTATCAGAAAATCCATCCCCAGGGTGTCTGTGGTCGCCACGCTGACCTCACCGACCAGACGGTTGTCGACCCCTTGCGCCGCCCGCACAAAATCAATGGCCGCCAGCTCCATCTGCTGGGCGCTGGCCAGCACTATCTCTCCGACATGAGTCAGCACATACCCTTTGGATGTACGGAGAAACAGCGTGGCCGCCAGACGATGCTCCAGTGCAGCAATCCGTCTGCCAATGGTGGCCTGATCGACCCCGACCACACGGGCGGCGCCCCTCAGGCTCCCCTCCCGATGCAACGCCAGAAAAATTTTCGCATCATCCCAGTTCATCACGACTCCCGGTTGAAATGCATTTTTGCATTACAGGTGAGGGATAATACTGCGTTTATTCATCAGCAATCTCCACTATCTTGGTGCTCATCCCACTCGGGGAACCTCATATCACCTCGTTACAAGGAGCCGCTGATGCATAACGCCTATTCCATTCCCGCCACCATGAGCGCGGTAGAGATTACCCAGCCAGGTGGCCCCGATGTCTTGCAACTGACCACCCGCGCCACACCCAAGCCCAAGCCGGATGAGGTCTTGATCCGGCACTATGCGACCGGCATCAATGGGCCGGATGTGATGCAGCGCAAAGGGCTCTACCCGCCTCCGGCAGGAGCATCGGATATTCCCGGGCTGGAGGTCGCCGGGGTCGTGGTCGCCAAGGGGGAGCAGGTGACCCATCTCAAGATTGGCGACAAGGTCGCCGCGCTGATTTCGGGTGGCGGCTATGCCGAGTACAGCGTCGCCCACCAGAGCAATGTCCTGCCCCTGCCGCCCGGATTGAGCTTTGTCGAAGCCGCGGCACTGCCGGAAACCTTTATGACGGTCTGGTCAAATATGTTTGAACGGGGCCAGTTTAAAAAAGGGGACATTATCTTGATCCATGGCGGCGCCTCCGGCATCGGCACGACCGCCACCATGCTGGCCAAGGCATTTGGCGCCGCAAAAATCATCACCACGGTCGGCTCACCCGAGCAGCAGGCCGCCAGCATCAAGCTGGGCGCGGATGTGGCCGTGCTCTACAAGGAGGAAGATTTTGTCGAGGCCGTGCATGCGGCCACCGATGGCCATGGCGCCGACATCATTCTCGATATCATTGGCGGGGAGTATGTCGCGCGCAACTATGCGGCGGCCGCCATCAATGGTCGCATAGTCCAGATCGGCATTATTGCGGGCGCCGCCCCCAATCTGGATCTGTTTCCCATGCTGCAAAAGCGGCTGACCCATATCGGATCCACCCTGCGCTCGCGTACTCCGCAAGAAAAAGCCGAACTGATTGCCCAGTTGCAAACTCATGTCTGGCCATTTATCGAACGCGGTGAGGTCAAACCGCAGGTTTACCAGACCTTCCCGCTGCATGAGGCCGCCGCCGCCCACCATTTGCTGGATTCAGGCCGTCATATCGGCAAGCTGGTATTAACCATGGCGCCGTTGTCGTCAGATTGATAAAGCCCATCGTGGAGCAGGCCGAGGTGGATGCGGCGATATCCAATGCGGACAGTACCACACCGCAGGCGTAAGGGTTGCAATAAATAAAAAGAGACCAGCTATATGCCGGTTTCTTTTTTGGTAACAGGAGGGAGCATTATTTTTATTGATTCGCCTTAAAAACGCGAACGCCGATTACGCTTCGCTAATCGAACCTACGAAATTACTTGATAACTCTATGGATAGGTGTGATTTTCGTAATCACATCATGAACAATTTCAATACACTCAAACAACTCTGTGATATTAAAATTGGAAAGAACATCATTTTCATAAGAGTATCTAACCTGAACAAACAAGGAGTCATACGGCCTAACTAAATTGATAAGGTCACAAAATGAATGTGTTATCACGCCATCATTAAATAAGCCATCCACATCCCTTTTAATTTCGTCAATAACACTATTTAAAAGAGTGCTCAAAACATGAGCCCCCTTAAATGGAATCTCTTTTACCCTACCTCCATACCCCCGTTATTATATGGCCTGTAGACTTCAATTACCGAGCGAACATTCAATGCTTTTATATATAATTCAAGCGCCAAAGCTGCATTGGTAATGATTGGCAACAACACTCCAGATCCAGGAGGTAATTCATTCAGAATTTTAGCGCCATCATAAAACTGATCAGCCGAATCAAGAACCATAAGGTTTGGTATTTCCAACCGTTCATAGTCATAAGTATTCTTGGTCATATAACTTCCATCATATGAACACCTCATATTAAAGTTATTATATATACAGAGGCGGTGCTGCTTTATTAATTTATAAAAAAGCGCCTCCCGAGGGAGGCGCTTTTCAGTTCTATACAAAGCAATTAGCTATTACAGGGATTCAGCGGTCGCAACCACGTTTTCTACGGTAAAGCCGAATTCCTTGAACAGCAGCTCGGCCGGTGCGGACTCACCGAAGGTGGTCATACCGATGATCTTGCCGCCGAAACCGACGTACTTGTACCAGTAGTCAGCGATGCCCGCTTCGATGGCCACACGCTTGGTGACGGACATCGGCAGGACGGACTCCTTGTACTCGGCAGACTGGGCGTCGAACACATCGGTAGACGGCAGAGAGACCACGCGCACGGCACGGCCCTTGGCAGTCAGCTGCTCATAGGCGGCAACGGCCAGTTCCACTTCGGAACCGGTGGCGATCAGGATCAGCTCAGGAGTACCGGCGCAATCCTTCAGCACGTAGCCACCCTTGGCGGTGTCGGCCAGCTGCTGGGCAGTACGGTCCATCTGGGCCAGGTTCTGACGAGAGAAGATCAGAGAGGTCGGGCCGTCGGTACGCTCGATGGCGTGTTTCCAGGCGATGGCAGATTCAACCTGGTCACACGGACGCCAGGTGCTCATGTTCGGAGTCAGACGCAGGGAGGCGATCTGCTCAACCGGCTGGTGAGTCGGGCCATCTTCACCCAGACCGATGGAGTCGTGGGTGTAAACGAAGATGGCGCGCTGCTTCATCAGGGCGGCCATGCGCAGGGCGTTGCGAGCATACTCCATAAACATCAGGAAGGTCGCGCCGTAGGGGATGAAACCACCGTGCAGGGCTATACCGTTCATGATGGCGGACATGCCGAACTCGCGTACACCGTAGTGGATGTAGTTGCCGGAGGCATCGTCGTTGGTCAGGGACTTGGAGCCGGACCACATGGTCAGGTTGGACGGAGCCAGGTCGGCAGAGCCGCCCATGAACTCCGGCAGCAGCTTACCGAACGCTTCCAGAGAGTTCTGGGACGCTTTACGGGTTGCGATCTTGGCCGGGTTGGCTTGCAGGGTTTCGATGATCTTGGCGGATTCAGCAGCCCAGTTGGCCGGCAGTTCGCCAGCGGTACGGCGCTTGAATTCGGCAGCCAGAGTCGGGTGAGCGGCTTCATAGGCGGCGAACTTGGCAGCCCAGTCGGCTTCCAGTGCAGCGCCCTTCTCCTGAGCGTTCCACTCGGCAGCGATATCGGCCGGGATAACGAACGGCGCGTGATCCCACTTCAGGAATGCGCGAGCAGCGGCGATCTCGTCGTTGCCCAGCGGTGAGCCGTGGCAGTCGTGAGAACCGGATTTGTTCGGGGAGCCGTAACCGATGATGGTGCGGCAGCAGATCAGAGTCGGCTTGCCGGTCTCGGCCTTGGCGGCTTCGATGGCGGCATTGATGGCTTCCGGGCTGTGACCGTCAACAGCCGGGATAACGTGCCAGCCGTAAGCTTCGAAGCGCTTGACGGTGTCGTCGGTGAACCAGCCTTCTACGTGACCGTCGATGGAGATACCGTTGTCATCCCAGAACGCGATCAGTTTGCCCAGTTGCAGGGTACCTGCCAAGGAGCACGCTTCGTGGGAGATACCTTCCATCAGGCAGCCGTCGCCCATAAAGGCGTAGGTGTAGTGGTCGACAATGTCGTGGCCCGGCTGGTTGAACTGCTCAGCCATGGCTTTTTCGGCGATCGCCATACCAACGGCGTTGGTGATGCCCTGACCCAGCGGGCCAGTGGTGGTTTCAACGCCCGGTGCATAGCCGTACTCCGGGTGACCCGGGGTGCGAGAGTGCAGTTGGCGGAAGTTTTTCAGATCGTCGATGGAGAGGTCATAACCGGAGAGGTGCAGCAGGGAGTACAGCAGCATGGAGCCGTGGCCGTTGGAGAGAATGAAACGGTCGCGGTCGGCCCACTTGGGGTTGTTCGGGTTATGTCTGAGGTGGCTACGCCACAGCACTTCGGCGATATCCGCCATTCCCATGGGGGCGCCCGGGTGACCGGAGTTGGCTTTTTGAACGGCATCCATACTCAATGCACGAATGGCATTGGCAAGCTCTTTACGAGAAGGCATCTGAATCTCCTGCGATTGCTTCATTTGATGGCCAAGATTAAGGCGCGTTATTGTCCCAGCAGGGCGCGCGGCGTGCAAATATTATCTGGATGAATAAAGTGGCTTTGGGAGGACAATCGCTTTTCTTGCCCTCTATTGGCCAAAGCAACCAGAGAAAAACGTTTGATTTCCATCCCTTTCGGGATAGGAGAGCACCGCTTGTGACCCATTGGACACTGCGCGACAAAATAGTGCTGGCAATCGCGGGGGGCGCTAATTAATATAGACGTCCAGATGTAGATACCTCTACACCATCCCATTCACCCGGTTATTGCTGTGGCGATAACCCAGACAAGCTGAGATTCATATCATGGCAAAGCTGTTTACTTCCGAGTCGGTCTCCGAAGGCCATCCAGACAAGATTGCGGACCAGATCTCCGATGCGGTACTGGACGCCATCCTCAAGCAAGATACCAAGGCCCGTGTCGCCTGCGAGACCCTGGTCAAGACCGGTATGGTCATGGTGGCCGGCGAAGTAACCACCTCTGCCTGGGTTGATATCGAAGAGATCGTGCGTGATACCGTGCGTGAAATCGGCTACACCCACTCCGACATGGGCTTCGACGCTGACTCCTGCGCCGTGCTGAACGCCATCGGCAAGCAGTCCCCGGACATCAACCAAGGTGTTGACCGCAGCGATCCGCTGGAGCAGGGCGCTGGCGACCAGGGCCTGATGTTCGGCTACGCCACCAACGAAACCGACGTGCTGATGCCGGCCCCCATCACCTACTCTCACCTGCTGGTGAAGCGTCAGGCTGAAGTGCGCAAGAACGGCACCCTGCCGTGGCTGCGTCCGGATGCCAAGAGCCAGCTGACCTTTGCCTACGACGACGCAGGCAAGATCATCGGTGTCGATGCCGTTGTACTGTCTACCCAGCACGCTGAATCCATCAGCCACAAGGATCTGGTTGAAGCGGTACGCGAAGAGATCATCAAGCCGGTGCTGCCGGCCGAGTGGGTCAACAAGGACACCAAATACTTCATCAACCCGACCGGCCGTTTCGTTATCGGCGGCCCGATGGGTGACTGCGGTCTTACCGGTCGCAAGATCATCGTCGACACCTACGGCGGCATGGCTCGTCACGGTGGTGGCGCCTTCTCCGGTAAGGATCCGTCCAAGGTTGACCGCTCCGCTGCCTACGCCGCCCGCTACGTTGCCAAAAACATCGTGGCCGCCGGTCTGGCCGATCGCTGTGAAATCCAGATCTCCTACGCCATCGGTGTGGCCGAGCCGACCTCCATCAGCGTCGAGACCTTCGGTACTGCCAAGGTTGCCGAGGATCTGCTGGTCAAGCTGGTACGCGAGCACTTCGAACTGCGCCCGTATGGTCTGATCGAAATGCTGGATCTGAAGCGCCCAATCTATCAGGCCACCGCTGCCTACGGTCACTTCGGTCGCGACGAGTTCCCGTGGGAGCAGACTGACAAGGCCGAACTGCTGCGTTCCGCCGCTGGCCTGTAAGGCTCGCTGTTGTGATAAAAGGGGAGCCTGGCTCCCCTTTTGCTTATCCGCCATTTGACGAGATGTCGATGTCTGCCACCCCTGCCCAGCTTGTCGCCCTGCTGCAACAACGCGTAGAAGCCTGCTTTGTGCAGGCCGAGGCGCGCCTTGGCCGCACCTTCCCCCGCCCGCGGATCTACTGCAATATGCGGGGCCGGGCGGCGGGATCTGCGCGGCTGCAAACTTGGGAGCTACGCTTCAATCCCGCCCTCTATCAGGCCAACCAGCAGGCGTTTCTGGATGAGGTCGTGCCCCACGAGGTGGCCCATCTGCTGGTCTATGCCCTGTGGGGTGAAGGTCGCGGCAAAAGCCGGGTCTTGCCCCACGGCAAGCAGTGGCAATCGGTGATGCGGGAGGTATTCGGCCTTGAGCCCAGAACCACCCACAGCTTCGATCTGGCGGTACTGGCCCAGCGCACCGTGCCCTATCGCTGTCACTGCCAGCAGCATCAGCTCTCTATTCGCCGCCACAACAAGGTGGTGCGTGGCGAGGCCCGCTATCACTGCCGCCGCTGCAAGCAGCCGCTGGAGCGGGAACGACCGGAACCAGAGCAGTAAGCCAGCGTGTGTCGCGCCCCTGTGGTAGGGTGCCCACCATCGTTCGTCAATCACCCCGTTTGCAAGGAATCCCATGCGTTTCATCTCCTCCATCGCCCTGACCCTGCTGGCCGGTTTGCCGCTGCTCAGCGCCCCCCTGCACGCCCAGACCTTTCGCGAAGCCAAGCAGGATCTGGTGAAGCTCTATCGCAGCCAGCCTGCGGTCACCACCTTCTACTGCGGCTGTGACATCGACTATCAGGGCAAGAAAATGAGCCCGGATCTGGCCAGCTGCGGCTATGAGCCGCGCAAGCAGGCCAAGCGCGCCGCCCGCATCGAGTGGGAACACGTGGTTCCGGCCTGGGAGTTCGGCCACCAGCTGCAATGCTGGCAGGATGGCGGTCGCAAGAACTGCGAAAAAGCGAGCCCCGAGTTCAACAAGATGGAGGGGGACATGCACAACCTCTTCCCCGCCATTGGCGAGGTGAACGGCGATCGGGCCAACTACCGCTTCTCCGACTGGAACGGCAAGCCGGATCAGTACGGCCAGTGCCAGATGCTGGTGGATTTCAAGGATCGTCGGGTGCAGCCGCCCAAGGGGCAGGTACGGGGCCAGATTGCCCGAGCCTACCTCTACATGAGCCAGCAGTATGGGCTGCGTCTGGCAGCGCAACAGCGTAAACTGTTTGAAGCTTGGGATCGCCAGTACCCGGCAGATGGCTGGGAGTGCGAGCGCAACCGCCGCATCGGCAAGCTGCAGGGCAATACCAATCCCTTTATTGAAAAGCAGTGCCAATAACCCCATTTGACCTGGGAGGGGATAGCCCCCTCCTATAATGAACCCCTTCCCCACTGCCGCGTGAGCCTTGCTTGCCGCCTCGCAGCAGGATATGAAGGGTTTCCAAGCAAGAGACTGACAAGCAGCCATGCGCATTCCACGTATCTATGAACCGGCCACCCTGCAAGTTGGCCAGACCATCGCCCTGTCGGAAGACGGCGCCAACCATATCGGCCGGGTACTGCGCATGCAGCCGGGCCAGCAGCTCGAGCTGTTCAACGGCGATGGCAATCAATATCCCGCCACCATCGCCAGCGTCGGCAAAAAGTCGGTGGAAGTGACCATCGACAGCTGCGACGTCCAATCGGTGGAGTCACCGTTGGCCATCCACCTCGGTCAGGTGATCAGCCGTGGCGACAAGATGGACTTCACCATCCAGAAATCAGTGGAGCTGGGCGTCACATGTATCACCCCGCTCTTCTCCGAACGCTGCGGCGTCAAGCTGCCAGCCGATCGACTGGAGAAGAAGCGCGAACAGTGGCAGAAGGTGGTGATCAGCGCCTGCGAACAGTGCGGCCGCAACGTGGTGCCAGAGGTACGCATGCCGATGGAGCTGGACGCCTGGCTGGCGGAAGAGACCAAGGAGCTCAAGCTCAACCTGCACCCGCGCGCCGAGTACAGCATCAACACCCTGCCCGTTCCCGAGCACGGCGTGCGCCTGCTGATTGGCCCGGAAGGGGGCTTGTCGAGCGACGAGATCGCCCGTACCGTGCAGGAAGATTTCAAAGAGATGCTGCTGGGGCCGCGGGTGCTGCGCACCGAAACCGCCGCCCTGACTGCGATCACTGCGCTGCAGTGCCGTTTTGGCGATCTCGCTTGATACTATCGGCCGCATCAATCAGCCCCATGGCTGCATCGACGCAGCCGCAAGCGGCCGATTACGCTGCGCTAATCGACCCTACAATCCTATCGAGCCATTAAAAAGGAACAGCGGATGACCATTAAACTCGGCATCGTGATGGACCCCATCTCGGCCATCAACATCAAGAAAGATTCCAGCTTTGCCATGCTCGAAGAGGCGCAAAAGCGCGGCTATGAGCTCTTCTATCTGGAGATGAAGGATCTCTACATGGAAGCTGGTCGCGCCTTTGGCACCATGCGCCCGCTCACCGTCAAATATGACTATGCCGACTGGTACACCCTGGGCGAGGTGGTGGATCAGCCCCTCTCCAACCTAGATGTGATCCTGATGCGCAAGGATCCGCCGTTCGACACCGAATTTATCTACGCCACCTACATGCTGGAGCGGGCCGAGGATGAGGGTTGCCTTATCGTCAACAAGCCGCAGAGCCTGCGCGACGCCAACGAGAAGCTCTATACTGCCTGGTTTGCCGAGCACACCCCGACCACGCTGGTAACCCGCCGCGCCGACAAGCTGCGCGCCTTTCACGCGAAGCACAAAGACGTCATCCTCAAGCCGCTGGACGGCATGGGCGGCGCCTCCATCTTCCGCATGAAGGAAGATGACGCCAACGTCGGTGTCATCATCGAGACCCTGACCGCCCACGGCAGCCAGTACTGCATGGCGCAGACCTATCTGCCCGCTATCAAGGATGGCGACAAGCGGGTACTGGTGGTGGATGGCGAACCGGTTCCCTACTGTCTGGCCCGTATTCCGGCGCAAGGTGAGACCCGTGGCAATCTGGCTGCCGGCGGCCGTGGTGAAGCGCGTCCCCTGAGCGAAGCCGACTGGGCCATCGCCCGCGCGGTGGGCCCAACGTTGAAAGAGAAAGGCCTTATCTTCGTCGGCCTCGACATCATCGGCGATCGGCTGACCGAGATTAACGTCACCAGCCCGACCTGCATTCGCGAGATTGAAGCAGCCTTCGATGTACACATCACCGGCATGCTGATGGATGCCATCGAGCGTCGGCTGGGCAAATAATCGCCTGGCAAGCTAACCGGCCTGTTCAGGGGTAACCGCCCCCGACAAGCCCTGAAAAAGAGAGGGTGGCCCGGCGCCACCCTCTCTGTTTCAAGGCAATCCGGAAAGGGGCGGGATCTCGCCCAGCCCAAAAAGCGGTTTTTCCCATGGGGATCAACTGCCATAATTGACCTCAAATACCTTTGCACTATTTGGCCTCTATGCAAACACTGCAAAATCACTTCCTGCTTGCCATGCCAAGCCTGACGGATCCCTACTTCGAACGCTCGCTGGTCTATCTGTGCGAGCACAACGAAGAGGGCGCCATGGGACTGGTCGTCAACATTCCGGTCGAGATGTCGCTGGAAACCATGCTGACCCAGCTCCAGCTCAATCCGCCCAACAACCCGGAACTCAAGCAGCCGGTGCTGCAAGGGGGGCCGGTTCACGCCGATCGCGGCTTCGTGCTGCACAGCTTCCGCCCCGGTTTCAACTCCACCCTGCAGGTGGGGGATGAGATGATGGTGACCACCTCCAAGGATATTCTGGAAACCCTGGGTACGAGCGAAGCTCCTGCCCATTGGCTGGTGGCCCTTGGTTATGCAGGCTGGAGCGCTGGGCAGCTGGAGCAGGAGCTGGTGGATGGCGCCTGGCTGGTGATCCCCCCCAATCCTGCTCTGGTGTTCAAGACCCCCATTCACAAACGTTGGCAGCAAGCTGCCGCCAGCATAGGGGTGAACCCGGTTCACCTCTCCAGCGATATCGGCCACAGCTGATCGGCTGGCCCGCTCCGCTCTCTATTTCGAGGATTTATCAGTTATGTCATCACGCAGCATCATGGGCTTTGACTATGGCACCAAGAGCATTGGCGTCGCCATCGGTCAGGAGCTGACTGGCACAGCCCAGCCTCTGCGCGCCCTCAAGGCCAACGACGGCATCCCCAACTGGGACGAGATTGAGAAGCTGCTCAAGGAGTGGCAACCGGACCTGCTGGTGGTCGGCCTGCCGCTGAACATGGATGGTACCGATCAGGAGATCACGGTACGGGCCCGCAAATTCGGCAACCGGCTGCATGGCCGCTTCGGCAAACCGGTGGAGTTCAAGGATGAGCGACTCACCACCACAGATGCCCGCGCCCGCCTGTTTGAGCGAGGCGGCTATCGCGCACTGGAAAAAGGCAGCGTGGACGGCGTCTCGGCGCAGTTGATCGTCGAAGCCTGGATGGAAGAGCAGTACAACTAAACCATCAACAGCAAGGCAAGGGTCGCAGCCCTTGCCTTGTCTCGCACTATCCTCCCCTCATTACGTCTGTGATTGACCCGCGACCAGCCCTTCGGCCTCTGTCGGCGTCGCATTCATCATCCGGTTCAGCCAGGGCACCATCAGCCCCATCACTACCGCAATCAGCAGGGTCGCCATCCCGATCTTGCCAAATACGCCGGTGTAAATGGGCAAAGTTTGCAGCGGATCCGTCATCCCTTGCGGCACGGCGGTAAAAGTCGCCACATAGCCTCCCAGCAGGGACGCCATCGCTTGAGTCAGGAACCACATTCCGAGAATGAAGCCCATCAGCCGTTGCGGCACCAGCGCGGCGACCATCGCCAGTCCCAGGGCACTGATCATCAGCTCACCCAAACTCTGGAACAGGTAGATAAGCACCATAAACCAGGGGGAGGTCAGCCCCTGCTCATCGGCAAACCACCAGCCGGATGCCGCCGCCGTCAGAAAGCCCAGCGAGCAGAAGAACATCCCGAGGGTGAACTTGAGCGGCATGGTGAGATCCCGCCCCTTGCTGCCCATCCGGGTATAGATCATCGCGAGTACCGGGCTACCCACCACCACCCAGAAGGGGTTGAGCGCCTGGAAGCTGATTGGGTTGACGCTCATGCCCAGCATTTCGTGGTGCATGTTGTTGATGGCAAAGAAGTTCAGAGACGTCGGCATCTGGGCATACAGCACGTAGAAGAGCACCGCCTCCAGCATCAGCACGAAGGCCACATACATCTTGTTGCGGCCCACGGTATCGAGCCTGAACGCCTCGCGAAAGAAGACAATCACCACGGCGATGGTTACCGTCATCAGCACCATGTTGGCGATCACCACGTGGTGCATCAGCCAGGAGCAAAAGAAGACCATGGCTACCGAGCCCAATATAACCAGCAGCAGCTTGCTGTAATTCAGTGGCAGGTGATCCGGCTCGGAGCCAATATCCTTCACCATATTGCGGCAGGCAAAGAAGGTGAGCAGCGCAATAATCAGCCCCACCCCGCACAGGTTATAGGTCACGGTGTAGCCGTAGTGATCGGCAATCACCGGCGCGAGCGAGAGGGAAATAAGGGAGCCGATATTGATCGACATATAGAACAGGGTAAAAGCCCCATCCAGCCGCGGATCTTTTGGCTGGTAGCATTTTGACAGCAGGCTGGCCGGATTGGCCTTGAACAGGCAGTTACCAACTGCAATGGTGCCCAGCGCATAGAAAATCAGGTCGGGATTATAGATAGAGAGGCCGGTCATGAAATAGCCGATAACCAGCACCACGGCCCCCAGCACCATGGTGCGCTTGGTACCGAGAATATGGTCGCCGACATAACCACCGATCGAGATAAGGCCATACACCAGCGCCGAGAAGGCACCGAAGGTGATAAACGACTGCTCCTGGGAAAAACCCAATTGCTGTACAAAGAAAACTGCCAGGATCCCCTGCACGCCGTAATAACCGAAGCGCTCCCAGAGTTCGACAAAAAATATCATGAAGAAGGGTTTGGGCTGTTGTAACAACCCGGTCGGTGCTGTTGCTGGACGCATATTAACCTGCCTTTGCTGAGATTTATTTTTATTAATCTGGTGGTGGCTGCCGCACTATTTTCTCTTCCGTCATTGCCATAACGGGGAGCACAGTCAGCCTGCCAATCTGGCTATTTTCGGGTGCACGGGCCCCGTTCGATGAAAGGTGTTTTTTCATCTAGCCGGTTTCAATTAGGTGTTATCGGGGGATGGTGAGTGGCGTCTCCCGGTACAGTTACTGGCTCCGGGTTCTACCTTTGCTGCATCCCTTTACTCAAGCCAGTTTATCAACCTTGATACTTATTCCCCTCTGCTCCGTCACTCATGGCTGGTGGCCAGATAGCCGGGGCATGGCACGGCCACAGACGACCTGTGGGGCTGGCTCACGCTGCGCTCTACTGGCAGTCACCTACGCAGGCGCTATCTAACCCCACCATTCCAAGGGGAGTCATGCTATATCACTGAAAATACAGGAACTTAATGGTCGATCACACTTTAAAAGTGACCATCAGTGAAGTTTTCTAATGAAACCACATGAATTTTTTTCGTGAAAATAGCTTCACTCGAGACGTGCAACCAAAGCCAATCTGTGCATAAAGAGAGTTGAATGAAACACCATATGAACCCGTGAACCCGTGAACCCGCGCTTGGCACTTAAGTCGTGCCAAAGCCCGCTCATCCGGGCGATACGACAACAAAAAGCCGGAGCAGATGGCTCCGGCTGATCGATGGGCACCGTCACGCTCACATTAGCGTGGCGATTCGTCGTTGTAGAGTCGCCGGATCTCGTTGCGCAGCCACATCACCTTGGCATCCTGATTGTGCCGTTTGTGCCACAGCAGGATGAAGGCGATCTCCAGCTGTGCGTAGAGCTTCTCGGGCAGCGGCAGCGGCATGGCGATCAGATTGCCGTGATGCCGACTGGCATAACTACCGCAGTAGGAAGGAGCCACCGCAATCAGTTCGTGGCTCGACTGGGAGGCAATATGCAGCGCCTGCTCGAAGCTGGAGACCATGATGGGCACCTCCCGCTTCAGCCCCTCGTCCTCCAGCAGACTGTCGAGGGCCCAGGTATCGTTCGCCTCCCACACCATGCTGATCTGGGGGCAGGCCAAAAAATTCTCCAGCGACCACTTTTGCTGGAGCAAGGGGTGATCCTTGCGCAGAAAAACCACCGGGCGATCGGTGAACAGCACCTCGTGATCGATGTAGTAGGGCAAGCGGTTGACCTTGGCTTGGGAGCGGCCATGGGTTTCGCGGGCGCAGAAGCCGAGATCCGCATCGCCGTTGACGATGTCGTTGAGGGAGTGGTGATCCCACCCCAGCATCCTGACTACCGAGTTGGGGTACTTCTGGTAGATGGTCATGGGCAGATCGCTCAGGAAGCTGATGTAGAAGGGGGACTCCATCACCAGGGTGAAGCGGGCACCGTCGGGGATCGCCTCGCTATTGAGCGAGGTGATGCTGTCGGTGAGCTGGAACCAGACCTTCAGCTCCTCCTCCAGGGTCAGAGAGAGGTTGGTGGGCTGCAACCCCAGCCGTACCCGCACAAACAGGGGATCGTCAAACCACTCCCGCAATTTGGCCAGAGACTTGCTCACCGCCGACGGAGTGACACAGAGCTTTTTCGCCGCCCCTGCCACACTGCGCTCCTGCATCAGGTACTTGAACACCACCAGCAGGTTCAAATCGAGTTCACCCAGATTGCGCATATCCCCTCTCATCTTCCATCAGCCCTGCGACCGCGCTTCACGAAGCGCGAGCAATGGTAACAGCCCCCTGACAGCCATGTAACTGAGCAGTGCCAGCAGCAGGGCGCAGATCAGCATCTCGGTCGGGGCAAAGCTAAGTTGGCCCAGCAGCCAGATGTAGAGGCCGGAGAGGCTGATCTGCATGATGCAGAGCACGGCACTGGCAAAGGCCACGTTATGCTGGCAACCATCGAGCGCCTCTCCCATTGCCACCCCGAAGCCACAGGAGAAGCCGACACAGACCAGCGCAAACCCCGGCAGCAGCAGATGGATATCGCCCCCCGTCTGCCAGCTGCCGATCAGTGAGCAGGCCGCCAGCAGATAGGAGAGATGAGACACCGCCAGCACCTTCTGTTTGCCCAGCCAGCGCAACAGCAGGGGCGTCAGGAAGGAGGTGGACATACTCACGCCAGCCATCACCATCATCACGATGGAGTACTGCTCGGTAGTGAAGCCAAACTCCTTCATCAGGATCAGCGGCGAGACGCTGACATAGACCAGAATGGCGGTCACGCTGGCACTGGTCAGCAGGGAGAGCAGCATAAAGCGCGGCGAGCGCAGCAGGGCAAAGGGCAGCGCCGCGCTACTCCCCGGTTGCCGAGCCGGGCGGGTCTCCTTGAGCAGAAGCAAGTTCACCAGACCGCTGACGGCCGCCACCATCGCCATCGCCACGAAGATCCCGCGCCAATCAAAATGTGACAGGATGAGGTAACCGAGAACCGGCGCCAGCACCGGGATCACGCAGATGATCCCGTTGATCATCGAGAGCGCCATCGCCAGCCGCTCCTGACTCAGCACGTCCCGCAGCACGGTAAAGGTCATGATATAGAGCGTCCCCGCCCCGACTCCTTGCCAGAAACGGCCGAAATAGAACTGACTTATCCCCTCTGCATTACCCGCCACCAGCGAGGCAAGGACAAAAATCAGGGCGCCCCCGAGCACCACCCAGCGCCGCCCGAAGCGATCGGCAATCATCCCACCCAGCAGCACGGTGGCTGCCATACCAAACAGATAGATGGAGAAGGCGGTGTGGATCTGCGCCTCGCTCGCCTGCAGGGTATCGGCAATCTGGGGCACGGCGACCAGATAGAGATCGATCCCGACCGGATAGAGAATGATCATCAGAAAAGTGCACAACAGGAAAACAAGCATGGATGCTCCATGGCAGATTGGCGTGCCGATGCCTGCCAGATCACAGCGACAGGCGAACAGTGGCGGGGCCAAGGTGGTGACAAAGGTAGCAACACAGCGCGTCGCAATGGGGCAACTATATGGGTGCCCACCGCCCTCACCTAGTGAAGAGATGGCGATCGGTACATTCCAATCAGGAAATATTCTATTAAGTTGCGTGCCTAAGCGGCCATATTGAATCAAGCAGACTCAGCAATAAACCGGGTCACCTCCCGCTCATTGCCATCCCTGCGCTGCACTTTACCGCCCGTCTGTTATCCGCCTTGGCCCTTGCGGGCGTATAAGCTGTAGGTGCGACGCAATACAGGGAATGTGTATGAAGGGAATGAAGAGAGAAGAGCAGATTGCCGGGCTGCTGGCGGCACTGGAGCAAGTCATTCTGGGCAAGCCGCTGCAACTGAAAATCGCGCTGGTGACCCTGCTGGCGCGCGGTCATCTGCTGATCGAGGATCTGCCCGGTATGGGCAAGACCACCCTGGCCCACGCGCTGGCACAGGTACTGGGGCTGGCATGCAGGCGCATGCAGTTCACCGCCGATCTGCTCCCCGCCGACCTGCTGGGGCTTCAGATTTTTGACCCCCAGCAACAAACATTTCGCTTTCACCCCGGCCCCATCTTCACCCAGATGCTACTTGCGGACGAGATCAACCGCGCCAGCCCCAAGGTGCAGAGCGCCCTGCTGGAGGCGATGGCCGAGGGCAAGGTGAGCATTGAGGGGAATACGCATCCCCTCCCCGATCCGTTTTTCGTCATCGCCACCCAGAATCCGGCGGATCAGGCGGGCACCTATCCGCTGCCGGAATCCCAGCTCGACCGCTTCGCCGTGCGACTCTCGCTGGGTTTTCCGCCGCGAGAGGCGGAGCGCCAGCTACTGCGGGGCAACCAGCCGACTGGCCCGTTGCCCGCCATGCTGAATGCCGCCGAGCTGACTGCCCTGCAAGCGGAAGGTGATGCTATCCATGTTTCCGATGCCACCCTCGACTACCTGCTGGCGCTGGTGCACCAGAGCCGCTTTGATGGGGATCTGCCACAGCCCCTCTCCCCCCGGGCAGCCCAGACCTTGCTGGCGGTGAGCCGGGCCTGGGCGCTGGTGGCGGGGCGGCGCTTTGTCACGGTGGAGGATGTACAGGCAGTCTTCCCCTATGTGGCCGAGCATCGACTGCGGGGCAGCTTTGGCGTGCAGCACGGCGAAGCCTGTCCCCTGAGCCAGCGGTTACTGGCCAGGGTCGATCCGGACAATCCCTGATGAGCAAATTGCTAAACCGTTGGCAGCAGTGGCGAGCCCGCTGGCAGCGACGCTGGCTCGACCGCCGCATTCCCCCGGCCCGCCAGATCACGCTGGGTACCCGCAGCCTCTTTATTCTCCCTACCCGCATGGGGCTGCTCTATCTGCTGGTGCTGCTCGCCATCTATCTGCTCGGCACCAACTACCAGAACAATCTGGTGCTGCTGGTGGCCTACTGCCTCGGCAGCCTGTTTATGGCCGCCATGTGGCTCACCCACCGCAACCTGCTGGGGCTGGAACTGCTGGGTGGCCCGCTGATACTGGGGGAAGCGGGTAGCCAGCTACCTATCCGTATCTTGGTGCAGAGCCCTCGCCCGGTGCAGGCGCTCCGGTTTAGCCTCAACGAAGGCACCCTCTGGCTGGCACAGGCCGACGCTGTGCCCAGCACAGTTATCCTGCCAGTATCGGGCTCGCGCCGTGGGCCACTGCACCTTGGTCGATTGCGGGTCGAGAGCCGCTACCCTCTCGGCCTGTTTCGCTGCTGGTCCCTGCTGGACTTGCAGTTGGAGGGCTGGCTCGCCCCCAAACCGGCGTTCGGGGCGCTAAGAGGGGAACATGCGACCGAACGCGAGGGGCATCAGGGCCAGCCCGCTCCGGCCACTCTCGGTGACTTTGACTCTCTGCGGATACATCAGGCTGGTGAACCACTGAGCCGGGTCGCCTGGAAGCAACTTGCCCAAGGGCGCGGCCTGCTGACCAAGCAGTTCCATGAACCGCAGCAGGATGAGACTCACCTCACCTTGCAGCGGGTCGCGGGCGGGGATCTGGAGCAGCGGCTGGCGGTGCTGGCCTGGTGGTGCGCCGATTACGGCAAGCGGGGCATCCCCTTTACCCTGACACTGGCAAACCAGACGCTGGGGCCCGATAGCGGCGCCGCCTCTGTGCAGCGCTGCCTGCTGGCACTGGCCCAATTCGATGCAACACCACCGAAGATCACGCCAGATGCTGCTCGATAACCGCCGCCTGCTGCCACTCATCGCCCTGCAACAGCTGCTGCTGGTCGCGGCGCTCTGGCCCCAGTTGCAACTCTGGGTAGTGGCAGTGGGCGCCATCACTCTCGGCGTCCGGGCCATGATGCTGTGGCGCGGCTTGCCGCCCCTGCCTGCCCGCTGGTTGGCGCTGCTGGCCATCACAACCGTGGTGTTGCTGGGGTTGCAGTGGCGCACATTGGGCACCCTGCCCGCCCTGATCAATCTGCTCTGGCTCGGCTATAGCCTCAAGATGATCGAGGTACGGCGCGAGCGGGATATCGAGCAGGTGCTGCTGCTCGCCTTCTTCCTCATCGCGCTGGCGCTGGTACAACGCCAAAGCATCGGCTGGACAGCCGGGATGGCAGTGGCACTCTGGCTGGCAGTGACCGCGCTGGTGACCGCCGTCGTCCCCGAGCAGAAACGGCCTTGGCGCAGTGCGGGGAGCGCCCTGCTGCTGGCGCTGCCCTTGCTTATCACCCTGTTTATACTACTGCCAAGGCTGCCGCCCCTCTGGCAGATGCCCACCACCAGCCGTGCCCTGTCCGGCCTCTCGGAAGAGCTGGCCCCCGGCGATATCAGCGAACTGGTCAACTCCTCGGAACTGGCGTTTCGGGTCAGCTTTGCCGATGGCCCGCCCCCTGTCCGCGAGCGCTATTTTCCGGTGATGCGCCAAGAAGTTTTCGATGGTCAGCGCTGGTTGCTGAGCCCCGAGGTCAAAGCATGGCAGCAGACAGTGCAGGTGCAGACCGGGCTGACCCTTCTGGCATCATCTTCACGGGCAAGCAATCAGCTGGCAGATAGTCCATTACCCGCCGGGAGCTACGAGGTGATCGCCGAGCCCCAGCGCCACCGCTGGGCCTTTGCCCAAAGTGAACCGACTATTCTGACTGGACCAGTGCTGCTCACCCCCATTCACACCCTCTATCGGCAGGGGAGCGGCGAGGTGGCAATCCGCTATCGCATTGGCCGCGGCGAAGCACAGATCGAGGACGACCACCAAGCCGCTCAGCGCAACCTGCAACTGCCAGCCGGAGGCAACCCGAGAGCGCGCGTCCATGGCCAAGTGCTGGCTGTGCGCTATCCGGATCGCGCAGAGCTGGTCGCCGCCCTGCTAGCGCAGTTTCGCAGCCAATCCTATTACTACACCCTGACACCGCCACGACTTGGCGGTGACGGGGTGGATGAGTTCCTGTTCGATACTCGGCGCGGCTTTTGCGGCCACTACGCCATGGCGACCGCTTTCGTGCTGCGCGCCGCCGGTATTCCGGCACGGCTGGTCACCGGTTATCTCGGCGGCGAGTGGAATCCCACGGGCAACTATCTGGCGGTACACCAGTTCGATGCTCACGCCTGGGTGGAGTATCTCGATGAAGGAGGAACATGGCGGCGAATCGACCCCACTGCGGCAGTGGCACCGGAGCGCATTGAAGGCGGCGTGAGGGAGGCCCTGAGCGACGAGTTTACCGCCGCCGACCCGCTTGCTCTGCAGCGTTATCGCAACTGGGCCCTGCTCAATCAGCTGCGCTGGTGGGGCAACAATATCGACTACCAGTGGAGTCGCTGGGTGATTGGTTACGATGCGGGCCAGCTCTGGCAGCAAATCGGTCTGCGCTGGCCTGCACTGGCGGGATACACTCCCTGGTTGATCCTCGCCAGCCTGATGCTGGTCGCCCTGCTGGTGAGCTTGCCCCTGCTGTTGCCCGCCCGTCTGCCGCCAGAGCGGCGCATCTGGCAACCCCTGCTCAAACGGGGCAAACGCAGCGGCTATTCCCCAGAGCCTGCCGAGAGCATGGGAGCATGGTGCGAGCGGCTGGCGCGGCTGCGCCCCGACCTTGCCCATCCCCTGCTAAAGAGTGCGTGGCTCTATCGCCGCTGGCGTTATGCCCTCCTCAACGACCGGCAACAAGGGCGCTGCTGGCGCCAGTTGCAACGGCGTATCAGACAGCTCGCCCAGCGCTGGGATCAGCCGCCGAAGAGCGGCTCATAAAAGAAGGGGGAGCCACCGGCTCCCCCTTCAGGTTTTAATCAAGAGGTTTGACTCACCGCTTGTTATTTTTTGGTCGGATTGTCCCAGATCCCCTCTTCCAGCTGGGAGCGGATCTCGGGGTACTTGTTGGCATCAAAGGTGGGCACCTTGCCCAGCCTGAGCTGGTCGTTGTAATCCTTGGCCAGCTTGATGGCGACGCCGGAGAGCAGCAGGATAGCCACCAGGTTGACGATGGCCATCAACCCCATGGAGACATCAGCCATTGCCCAGACGGTCGGCAACTCGCCCACAGAGCCGAACATCACCATGCCCAGCACAAACATCCGGAACAGCATCAGGCCGCCCTTGTGGTTGTGCTCGAGGAACACCAGATTCGTTTCGGCATAGGAGTAGTTCGCCACGATAGAGGTGAAGGCGAAGAAGAAGATGGCCGCCGCGATAAAGATGTTGCCACCGCTGCCAATCTGGGAAGAGAGCGCCCGCTGGGTCAGCTCGACACCGGTCACGCCGGAGCCCGGCTCAAACTGACCTGACATCAGGATGATGGCGGCGGTACAGCTGCAGATGACGATGGTATCCATAAAGACCCCCAGCATCTGCACATAACCCTGGGAGGCCGGGTGCGGCGGATAGGGAGTGGCAGTCGCTGCAGCGTTGGGCGCAGAGCCCATGCCCGCTTCGTTGGAGAAGAGACCACGCTTGATGCCGTTGATCATCGCCTGGGAGATGGCATAACCCAGCGCACCCGAGCCAGCCTGCTCAATCCCGAAGGCGGACTTGATGATCAGCATGAAGACATGGGGCAACTCGGTGATGTTCATCGCCACGATCACCAGCGCCAGCAGGATGTAGGCCAGCGCCATAAAGGGCACCACCAGCTCGGCAAAACGGGCAATGCCACGAATGCCGCCAAAGATAATCAGGCCGGAGAGCGCCACCAGCGCCAGACCGCTGACCCAGTCAGGAATGCCAAACGCCACCTTCATCGCCAGACTGATGGAGTTGGCCTGCACCGCGTTGAACACCAGGCCAAATGCCAGGATCAGGCAGAGCGAGAAGACCACCCCCATCCAGCGCATGCCAAGGCCTTTCTCCATGTAGTAGGCCGGGCCACCACGGTAGTTGCCATCCTCATCCTTGACCTTGTAGAGCTGGGCCAGGGTGCTTTCAACGAAGGCGGTCGCCATGCCGATAAAGGCAATCAGCCACATCCAGAAGATGGCGCCGGGGCCACCCAGATAGATGGCGACTGCCACACCGGCCAGGTTGCCGGTACCGACACGGGCGGCAAGGCTGGTACAGAGGGCCTGGAAAGAGGAGATGCCCGCGTTGTCCGATTTACGACTGTTTTTCAGCACGGAAAACATGTGGCCAAAGTGACGGATCTGGATAAAACCCAGGCGGAAGGTGAAAAAGATACCGACCCCGATGAGCAGGTAGATGAGCACGGCTCCCCACATCAGGTCGTTTAGCATCGCAATCAAGGTGTCCATAATTCTCTCGTTGTTATTCACATCCATGGCCAGTCTGCGCTGACCGTTTTCTGTCTGTCGTTTAATTAGCGTTTCGCTAAAGGGGCGGAATCTAGCACAGCGGGAGAGCCCGGAATAGTGATCCCGGTCACGCGAGACACAAAAAACGAACGGTAAAAGCCCATAAAGCTCCATTTAAATCGCAAACTTTCAACAAACTCAATAATTCAATCAGACAGGCCACCATTAAGCCCCATAAGAGAACCATTTTGATATATCCCTGATGAGCTATGCGAAAACGCAAACGCTTGCATGAAATGGCTTTCAAACGGAGACATTTCGCCAAACGTTTTCGCTGTAATTAAATTTCAAGTACGTAGTGAGATAATTTATGTGATCGACGACACAAATATGGATATTGGCTAAAAAAGTTCAGCTGACAGCAAACTGGATCGAGGTCAGAAGGAAATGTAAAAAACCTTACTAATCATATAGTTTCAAGCCATAAAACGGGATAACTCAACAGCTTGAATGTTTAACAACCAAGCGCCCCTATTGCAGGATGCACCACATCAGTATTAATTAGGCAGGCAATGACGATGGGCCGCCCCCATCGCGCTTTTCTGAGCCTGAGGCACCAAGATCCTGTAATTTTATTTCAGAACCACCGTCTCAAGCCCGCAACCCAGGGATTACTCCCTCATTAAGAGATGATATTCGCTATGGCCGATAAATTAACCCAGCTGAAAGCCCTGACCACTGTTGTTGCCGACACCGGTGATATCGAAGCCATCAAACGCTATCAGCCCATCGATGCCACCACCAACCCCTCTCTGGTTCTGAAGGCCTCCGAGATCCCCGAGTACGCTCCGCTGATCGAAGACGCCATCAAGTGGGCCAAAGCCCAGAGCCAGGACAAGGCACAGCAAATCATCGACGCGGGCGACAAGCTGGCCGTCAACATCGGTCTGGAAGTGCTGAAGATCGTTCCTGGCCGCATCTCTACCGAAGTGGATGCCCGTCTCTCCTTCGATACCGAAGCCAGCATCGCTAAGGCCCGCAAACTGATCCGTCTTTACAACGAAGCCGGCATCAGCAACGACCGCATTCTGATCAAGCTGGCCTCCACCTGGGAAGGGATCCGTGCCGCTGAAGTACTGGAGAAAGAGGGTATCCAGTGCAACCTGACCCTGCTGTTCTCCTTCGCCCAGGCCCGTGCCTGTGCCGAAGCCGGTGCCTTCCTGATCTCCCCGTTCGTAGGCCGCATCCTCGACTGGTACAAGGCCAAGCACAACCGTGACTACACCGCCAGCGAAGATCCGGGCGTAGTCTCTGTCACCTCCATCTACAACTACTACAAGCAGCACGACTATCCGACCGTGGTGATGGGCGCCAGCTTCCGCAACACCGGCGAGATCCTGGAACTGGCCGGTTGCGACCGCCTGACCATTGGCCCGGCCCTGCTGGAAGAGCTGAGCAAGGCCGAAGGGGCCGTGGTACGCAAACTGGACTACGCCGGTGAGCGCAAGGCCAAACCGACTCCGATGACCGAAGCCGAATTCCGCTGGGAACTGAACCAGGACGCCATGGCTCACGAGAAGCTGGGCGAAGGCATCCGCATGTTCGCCATCGACCAGGGCAAGCTGGAAACCATGCTGGCAAGCCGCCTGTAATCGGTTCTTTTTTCTGATAAAAACCGGGCCCCTACCAAGGGGCCCGGTTTTTTTTCATGGGCTTTTTTAGCGCTGTCATAGAGTCGTCACGAAAACGTTTTAATTTCAGATTCGTTATGTTATACGGGTGGTGAAAACGATAAAAACCAAGGAGGGAGCCATGGAAATGTTCAACTTCGATTATGACGAGGTGGTTGAACTCGGTTCGCGTAGCCGCGGGACAACGGGAAAAAAACGTAAATGGCGTGAAATCGAGGCGTTGAAAGACAAACATCGCCTGCAGAAGGAGCTGCAATCCATCGATATCGCCTATGAAGGTCTTACAGACGAGATTGAACTGTAATACCGCCAGACACCTGTAAAAGCGCTCCGCATAGTCGGGGCGCTTTTTTATGCCGCAATCAGATGATCAAGCGGCTTGTCGTGCCATCGCCAGCGATGCCACAGGATGCAGCGGGCAGGCGACAGACAACGGGTTGCCACAGTCCCTGACAGCCCTCACCAACGGCATGGCATACCAACCCTGCCCCTCACCCGCGAAGAGTGAGCAGCGCCGTTTCAGGGCACGTTGGGGCACTCACCTGAATGACAGATCAACCGCAATAAAAAGCCCCCGTCAATGACGGGGGCCTGAATACTCGGGGGTGACAGCTGCGCTTAGCAGTAACCGTAGCCCAGCAGACGCTGGTAGCGTTGCTCCAGCAGTTGCTCGGTATCGAGCGGACGCAGGGCGTCCAGATCCTGCTTGATGCGAGCCTTGAGGTTTTTGGCCATCTTCTCCACATCGCGGTGGGCACCGCCGAGGGGCTCGTCGATCACATGGTCGATCAGCTTGAGCTCCTTCAGACGCTGGGCTGTGATACCCATCGCTTCGGCAGCCACAGAGGCCTTGTCGGCACTCTTCCACAGGATGGAGGCACACCCTTCCGGCGAGATGACGGAGTAGGTGGAGTACTGCAGCATGTTGACGCGATCGCCCACGCCGATTGCCAGTGCACCACCTGAACCGCCCTCACCGATCACGGTGCAGACCACCGGCACGGTCAGACCGGCCATCACTTTCAGGTTGCGGGCAATCGCCTCGGACTGACCACGCTCTTCGGCACCGACGCCGGGGTAAGCGCCCGGGGTATCGATAAAGGTGATGATCGGCATCTTGAAGCGCTCGGCCATCTCCATCAGACGCAGGGCCTTGCGGTATCCTTCCGGACGCGGCATGCCGAAGTTACGCTTGATCTTCTCTTTGGTCTCGCGACCCTTCTGGTGACCAATCACCATCACCGGCTCACCGTCGAGACGGGCGATGCCGCCGACGATAGCCTTGTCATCGGCATAGGCGCGATCGCCAGCCAACTCGTCGAAATCGGTGAAGATATGCTCGATATAGTCAAAGGTGTAGGGGCGCTGGGGATGACGCGCCATCTGGGATACCTGCCAGGCACCCAGATCACCGAAGATCTTCTTGGTCAGCTCTTCGTTTTTCTTCTCCAGCCGGCGGATCTCGTCTTTCAGATCCACGGCGTGATTGCCTTCACTCACATGTTTGAGTTCATCAATCTGCGCCTGCAACTCGGCAATCGGCTGTTCAAAATCCAGAAAAAGACTCATAGGGCCTTAGAACCTCTAATCAAAAACCAATTCAACCCGCTCTCGTCCAAGCAGGACTCGCAAGTCATCTATCAGTTGATCGGTGGGCGTCACCCGCCACTCGGTACCGAGCGTCAATCGCACCCGGGAGCCGGGGCGACGATAGTTTACCTGAACCGGACAGACTCCGGCACGGGCGGGCTCCAAAATCTCGCACAAACGCGGGAAAAAGCGATCATCAATCCGCTGTTCATCGAGGGAGATGCGGATTGCTCTGGCAAAACGCTCCCTCGCATCGTTGATATCCAGTAATTCTCGAGCCGACATTTTAAGGCCACCGGAGAAGTCATCAAAGCTGACCTGTCCAGAAACCACCAAAATGCGGTCTTTTTGCATCAATTCTTCATATTTTTCCAGCGCTTCACTGAACAGGGTCACATCGAGGCGACCGGAACGGTCGTCCAGGGTGAAGATCCCCATCTTGTTGCCACGCTTGGTCACCATGCTGCGGGCCGCAATCACCAGCCCCGCCGCCGTGGTTACGGTATCGCGGGAGGTGGGATGCAGATCGCACAGGCGACCCGAGGTATAACGACGCAATTCGCTGCTGTACTGGTTGATGGGGTGGCCGGTGAGATAGAGCCCGAGGGTCTCGCGCTCCCCTTCCAACCACACCTTGTCAGGCCAGTGCGGCACGTTGGCAAACGCCTTCTTGACGTCGTCAATCTCTTCGGTGAGCACGCCGAACATGTCGACCTGCCCCACCGCCTGCGCCTTGGCGTGCTGCTCGGCGGCACGCATCGCCTCCTCCAGGGTCGCCATCAGGGCGGCGCGGTGCGGGCCGAGCCGATCCATGGCGCCGGAGAGGATGAGCTTCTCCATCACCCGCTTGTTGAGCTTCTTGATGTCGACCCGGTTACAGAAGTCGAACAGATCTCGGAACGGGCCGTCCTGATCCCGGGCGCTCAAGATCGCATCGATGGGGCCTTCACCGACCCCTTTCACCGCCCCGATCCCGTAGACGATATGGCCATCTTCGTTGACCGAGAAGCGATAGCGACCGGTGTTCACATCCGGCGGGATCACGGTCAGCCCCATCCGCTGGCACTCATCCACCAGGGTCACGATCTTGTCGGTGTTGTCCATATCGGCGGTCATGACCGCCGCCATGAACTCGGCCGGGAAGTGGGTCTTGAGCCAGAGGGTCTGGTAGGAGACCAGCGCATAGGCGGCGGAGTGGGATTTGTTGAAGCCGTAGCCCGCAAACTTCTCCACCAGATCGAAGATCTTCATCGCCAGTTCGCCGTCGACGCCATTCTTGACGGCGCCCTCCTCGAAACCGGCCCGCTGCTTGGCCATCTCCTCGGGCTTTTTCTTACCCATCGCCCGGCGAAGCATGTCCGCGCCACCCAGGGTATAACCCGCCAGGGTCTGGGCGATCTGCATCACCTGCTCCTGATAGAGGATGATGCCGTAGGTAGGTTCCAGAATCGGTTTCAGGCTCTCGTGCTGCCACTTCTCGTCCGGATAGGAGATCGCTTCATTGCCGTGTTTGCGGTCGATGAAGTTATCCACCATGCCTGACTGAAGCGGGCCCGGTCGGAACAGGGCCACCAGTGCGATCATGTCTTCGAAGCAGTCGGGGCGCAGCCGCTTGATGAGATCCTTCATGCCGCGGGATTCCAGCTGGAATACCGCGGTGGTCTCGTAGCGCTGCAGCAGGTCAAACGACTTCTTGTCATCGATGGGGATGGCGGCGATATCGACCGGCGGCTTGCCCTCTTTGGCAAGACGCGGGTTTATCATGCCGAGCGCCCAGTCGATGATGGTGAGGGTCCGCAGACCCAGGAAGTCGAACTTCACCAGACCGGCGTACTCCACGTCGTTCTTGTCGAACTGGGTGACCGGGTGATGCCCTTCGTCATCGCAGTAGAGCGGCGCAAAGTCGGTGATCTTGGTGGGCGCGATCACTACGCCACCGGCGTGTTTACCGGCGTTGCGCACCACCCCTTCGAGACGGCGAGCCATGTCGATGAGGTCTTTGACCTCCTCATCCTGCTCGTAGAGCTCGGGCAGCTTGGGCTCGGCCTCGAACGCCTTGGCGAGCGTCATGCCCGGATCCGGCGGAATGAGCTTGGAGATGCGATCCACAAAGCCGTAGGCGTGGCCCAGCACCCGGCCCACGTCCCGCACCACCGCCTTGGCCGCCATGCTGCCGAAGGTGATGATCTGGGAGACCGCCTCCCGACCATACATATCGGAAACGTGCTCGATCACCTCATCCCGTCGATCCATGCAGAAGTCGACGTCGAAGTCGGGCATGGATACCCGCTCGGGGTTCAGGAAACGTTCGAACAGCAGGTCAAATTCCAGCGGGTCGAGGTCGGTGATCTTGAGGGCGTAGGCCACCAGAGAGCCTGCCCCCGACCCCCGGCCCGGACCAACGGGGATGCCGTTGTCCTTGGACCACTGGATAAACTCCATCACGATGAGGAAGTAACCCGGGAAGCCCATCTGGTTGATCACTTTCAGCTCGACATCGAGACGCTCGTCATACTCGGGACGTCGCTCGGCACGCACTTGCGGATCCGGGAACAGAAACTCGAGACGCTCCTCCAGACCCTCTTTCGACTTGGCCACCAGAAAATCTTCGGTGGTCATGTCGCCAGTCGGGAAGTTGGGCAGGAAGTACTCGCCGAGACGCACCGTCACGTTGCAGCGCTTGGCGATCTCCACCGTGTTTTCCAGCGCTTCGGGAATGTCGGCAAACAGCTCCGCCATCTCCTCCTGACTGCGCAGGTACTGCTGGGGGCTGTAGCGACGGGGGCGGCGTTTGTCCATCAGGGTATAGCCATCGTGGATGGCGACCCGGATCTCGTGGGCGTCGAAATCATCGGCGTTGAGGAACACCACCTCGTTGGTGGCGACTACCGGCAGCTCGAACTCGGTGGCGATGGCCACCGCCATATGCAGGTAGACCTCTTCGTCGGGTCGACCGGTACGCAGCAGTTCGAGGTAGTAGGCATCGGGGAAGTGGGTCTGATAGAAGGCGAGACACTGCTCGGTCATCTGCCGGTTGCCCTTGAGCAGGAACTTGCCCACATCCCCCTCGCGGCCGCCGGAGAGGACGATCACCCCCTTGGCATGCTCGGCGAGCCAGCTCTTGTCGATAACCGGCCGCCCCTGCACATGGCCGCGCTGGTAACCGCGGGAAATAAGCAGGGTGATGTTCTGGTAGCCGTCGTTATCCATGGCGAGCAGGGTGAGACGGAACTGCTCGTCGCCGAGCTCATCGCTCTGCACCCAGAAGTCGGCACCGACGATGGGTTTGATCCCCTTGCCGTGGGCTGCGCCATAGAAGCGCACCAGACCGCACATGTTCATCTGATCGGTCAGCGCCAGCGCCGGCATGTTGTTGGCCGCCGCCGCCCCGACGATGGGATTAATCTTCTGCAGGCCATCGACCATGGAGAAGTCGGAGTGGACTCGCAGGTGGATAAAACGGGGGTCAGCCATCGTCATCTCCTCTCGCTGCTCAAACTAAATGGCATGGTCTACTCGATCCCCAGTGCGCGGCGCACCGGCTTGAAGCTCTTGCGATATTCGGGCAACGGGCCACGCTCGGCCAGAATGGCGAGGTGCTCCGCAGTCGGATAACCCTTGTGGCGGGCAAAGCCGTACTCGGGATGACGGCTGTCCAGCTCGGTCATCTCCGCATCGCGGGTCACCTTGGCGAGGATCGAGGCGGCGCTGATGGCGGCCACCAGGCTATCGCCCTTGACCACGGCGCGCGCTTCCATCGGCAATGCCGGGCAACGGTTGCCATCGATAAAGACCAGCTCGGGCGTCACCTTCAGTCCCGCCACGGCGCGCTGCATCGCCAGCATGGTGGCATGCAGGATGTTGAGCTCGTCGATCTCCTCCGGGCTGGCGCGACCGATGGCCCAGGCGAGCGCTTTCTCTTTGATCTCGTCAAACAGCGCCAGCCGCTTCTTCTCAGAGAGCTTCTTGGAGTCAGCCAGTCCGACAATGGGATTGGCGGGATCGAGAATGACCGCAGCGGTGACCACGTCACCCACCAGGGGGCCACGGCCCACTTCGTCCACACCGGCAACCAGCTTGTCGTCAGGAATATCGATCATCATCTTGTAGCCTTGAATCAAAACAGGCCCCGTGGGGCCTGACAGGGGTCGACTGGCGCGGCATCGCCACTCGGAAAACGGATTAACGGGCTGCGCGGCGCAATCGACGGTCCGAAATAGCGTTATCTGCCGAGCAGATCCGCCACCGCATCGGCAGCCTGCGAGTCGGCATTGCAGCGGATCAGCTGGTGCAGCTCGGTGAAGGTGTTG
Source organism: Aeromonas sp. 603607 (assembly GCF_049171595.1). Lineage (NCBI taxonomy): Bacteria > Pseudomonadati > Pseudomonadota > Gammaproteobacteria > Aeromonadales > Aeromonadaceae > Aeromonas > Aeromonas sp. 603607. The sequence goes on along the minus strand of NZ_JAAKOV010000017.1, from coordinate 85,964 downwards.
ACCAGCGCACTGTTGTCGTGCTCGAAGTACTTGCTCACCTCTTCCACCAGATTCTCCGGGGTGCACTCGTGCTGGATGAGTTCCGGCACCAGCATGCGACCGGCCAGCAGGTTGGGCAGAGAGACAAATTCGGTCTTTACCAGTCGCTGGGCCAGCCAATAGCTGAAGGGCTTGAGCTTGTAGCCCACCACCATCGGCTTTTTTACCAGCATGGCTTCGAGCGCCGCGGTGCCAGAGGCCAGCATCACCACGTCGGCGGCGATCATCGCCTCGCGGCCCTGACCTTCCAGCAACACCATCTCGAGATCCGGTGCCACCTCGGCCTTGATGGCCATAAACTGCTCACGCCGTTTCTGGTTGACCAGCGGCACGATGAAGCCGAGATCCGGATAGCGCACCGTCAGGTGTTTGCACGCTTCGAGAAACAGGGGAGACATAAAGCCCACTTCTGCGGTGCGGCTGCCCGGTAGCACCGCCAGCCAGCGGCGATTGGCATCGATACCGAGATTGCGACGCACGGCAGCCTGATCCGGCACCAGCGGAATATCATCCGCCATGGTGTGACCGACAAAACGGCAAGGGGCATCGAAGCGGTCGTAGAAGGCTTTCTCGAACGGCAGGAAGGCGAGCACCATGTCGGTAGCGGCCTTGATCTTGTGAATGCGGTTCTGGCGCCAGGCCCACACCGAGGGGCTGACATAGTGAACCGTCTTGATACCGGCGCGGCGCAGTTTCAGCTCCACTCCGATATTGAAATCCGGTGCATCCACGCCGATGAAGATATCGGGCGGATTGGCAATAAAGTGGCGCAACAGTTCGCGACGAACCTTGAGGATACGCGGCAGACGGCCCAGCACCTCGGTGATCCCCATGACGGAGAGCTCTTCCATCTCGAACAGGGCCTTGACGCCGAGGGCCTGCATCCGCGGCCCGGCGATCCCTTCGAACTGCGCATCCGGGTAGCGGGCCTGCAGCTCGCGCACCAGACCGGCAGCCAGAATGTCGCCGGAGACCTCTCCGGCGACGATACCGATACGAACCGGATCAGGCACGGATGATCCCGCGCTCGTTATCTTTGAGGAAGTCCACATAGAGTTGGACGGCCGGCTCGGCTTGCGCCATCTCGATCAGCACCGGCAGCACCTCTTCGATGGTCTTGCCGGAGCGGAAGATCTCTTTGTAGGCACGCTTGACGGCGGAGATGGCCTCGGCGCTGAAACCGCGGCGACGCAGACCTTCGGAGTTGACCCCGAACGGCTTGGCGTAGTTGCCAGCAGCCATCACGTAAGGCGGCACGTCCTTGTTCAGGGCGGCGCAGCCACCGACGAAGGCGTGGGAACCGACGCGGCCGAACTGGTGAATGGCGGAGAGACCACCGAAGATCACGAAGTCACCGATCACCACGTGGCCCGCCAGGGTCGCATTGTTGGCGAAGATGCAGTTGTCACCGATGATGCAGTCGTGGGCAACATGAACGTTGACCATGAACAGGTTGCCGCTGCCCACCTTGGTCAGGGATTGATCCTGAATGGTGCCGCGGTGGAAGGTGCAGTTCTCGCGAATGACGTTGTTGTCGCCAATCTCGAGGAAGGTGCGCTCACCGGCGTACTTCTTGTCCTGGCAATCCTCACCGATGGAGGTGTGCTGGAAGATCTTGTTGCCGCAACCAATCTTGGTCGGGCCCTTGATCACCACATGGGAACCTACCCAGGTGTTGTCACCGATTTCCACCTCGGCGCCGATGACAGAAAAGGGGCCGATTTCAACCCCTTTACCGATCACGGCAGACTCATGGACGATGGCAGTATCGTGAATGATGGCAGTCTGGTCGATCACGTGTGTTAAACCTCGCGTTTGGCGCACATCAGCTCGGCGGTACAGACCACTTCACCGTCGACGGTGGCGACACCGGTGAACTTGGCAATACCGCGACGCTCTTTCAGGAACTCCACGTCCAGCACCAGTCGGTCACCGGGGCCGACCGGGCGCTTGAAGCGAGCGTTGTCGATTGAGGCAAAATAATAGAGTTCGTTGGGAGACGGCTTGCCCACCATGGTAAAGGCCAGGATACCGGTGGCCTGTGCCATCGCTTCCAGGATCAGTACGCCCGGGAACACCGGCTTGGCCGGGAAGTGCCCCTGGAAGATCGGCTCGTTGAACGAGACGTTCTTGATGGCGCGCAGAGTTTTACGCTCATCGCTGATCTCGTAGTCGTCTACACGATCCACCATCAGGAAAGGATAACGGTGGGGCAGCAGATCCATGATTTCCTGGATACCCAGGCTCTTCTTTTCAGTAGTCAAAACAGTACCCTATACCAATCGTGATTATTCTTGATCCAGCTTCTTCTCAAGCTTGCTTAACCGCTTGTGCATCTCTTCGATACGCATCACCCGGGCGGCGGTCTTGCGCCACTCTTTATTGGTTTGCAGAGGGATGCCGGAAGAGTAGACACCGGGCTCGGTAATGGGTCGCATCACCATGGCCATACCGGTAACGGTGGCCTGGTCGCAGATCTCCATATGCCCGTTAAAGACGGAAGCGCCGCCAATGATACAGTATTTGCCGACCTTGAGACTACCAGCCATCACGGTAGAGCCCGCCACGGCGGTGCCGTAACCGATCTCCACGTTGTGAGCGATCTGGCACTGGTTGTCGATGATGACGTTGTCAGCGATGCGGGTATCTTCCAGCGCACCGCGGTCAATGGTGGTACAGGCACCGATCTCGACCCGGTTGCCAATGGTCACGCCGCCGAGCTGGGGGATCTTGATCCACTCGCCACGCTCGTTGGCGTAACCGAAACCATCGGCCCCGATCACTGTGCCGGATTGAACCAGACAGTCGGTACCCATGGTCACATTGTGATAGAGGGTGACGTTGGCCCACAGCCGGGAGCGGGCTCCCAGCCGGGTATTTTTGCCAACAAAACAGCCCGGGCCAATGCGTACATCGTCACCCAGCACGACGCCGGATTCGATCACTGCATTGGCGCCGATGGCCACTCTCTCGCCCAGTTGCGCGTCAGCCGCGATAACGGCGCTCGGATGAATATCCGTGGCCGGCTGCGGGGTGGTGTCCAGCAGTTGAGCTACCCGGGCAAAGCCCACATAGGGGTCTTTGAGCACCAGGGCATTGGTGGGACAAAATGGCAGATCCGCTTCGGTAATGAGCACGGCGGTCGCCTTGCTCTGCTCCAGATAGTGCCGGTACTTTTTGTTGGACAGGAAGGTGATATCCCCCTCCCCGGCCTTTTCCAATGTCGCTACCTTGCGGATTTCCAGGGTTCCGTCGCCATGGACCTGGGCCCCCAGTTGCTGGGCCAGCTGTGCGAGAGTGAATGCCATCAATTAGTTGCTCTTGCTTACCTGAGAAATAACCTGGCCGGAGATGTCCAGCTTGCTGGCGGCATACGGGGCGGCATTGCGCTCCAGCACCAGATCGTAACCATTGCTCTTGGCGATGGAATCGATGGCAGCCTGAACCTTGGTCAGGATTTTGTTGCGCTCTTCGGACTGACGGCGGCCGTTGTCCTGCTCAAAGGCTTGACGCTTCTGGTTGAACTCCATCTGCAGCTTGGCCAGCTTCTCCTGGTTCTGCTTCTTCTGTTCGGCGCTCATGAAGGCTTCATCCTTGCGGAACTTCTCGACCAACTTCTGGCCTTCCTGTTCCAGCTTCTGCAGCTCACGCATACGCGGCTCGAATTCACCTTTAAGCTTGGCTGCAACGGCTTCACGCTGGGGCAGCTTTTGGAAGACTTCGCCCATATCAACAACGGCGATCTTGGTCTCAGCGAAGGCAGAACCCATGCCGGCAGCCATCAGTGCAAAGCTCAAACCAGCTACTTTCAACGCTTTATTCACACTTACTCCTTGTTCCCTCATGGCGAGGGCTACCTGATTTACCCGATTATGCAAGCGGCGTTAGGACCGTCTTGTTACCTGGTGAGGCACGCATACCGCGCGTCCCATCATTGAAGACCCCCACCGCATGGGTGGGGGCGAAACTCTGCTTAGAAAGTACGACCGATGTTGAAGGAGAAGAACTCGGTGCGATCCCCTTCATATTTCTTGATCGGCTTGGCCAAGGCGAACACCAGCGGCCCCATCGGCGAGAGCCACTGCAGGGAGACACCGGCAGAGACCCGGATATTGCCCGGGTTGGAGTAGTCCTGGCTCAGATAGTTGCAATCAGAACCGGCGGCGCAAGGATATGCTCCGTTGGCAAAATCGGTGCTCCAGACGGTACCTGCGTCCATAAAGACGGTGGAACGGATCTGCGGACGATAGGTCTCGGAGACGAACGGGGTCGGGAAGACCAGCTCCAGTGAAGCGACGGCCAGAGCGTTACCGCCCACCGAGGTGTCGGAACCTTCGTAGTAACCAGTTTCACACGGCTGAGAACCCGTGCAACTGCCAGCACCCGGCTTGTTGTAGGTCTTGTAGATCGCCTTGGGACCAATGGTGTTGCTCTTGAAGCCACGCACCGTATCGAAACCACCCGCATAGTAGTTCTCGAAGAACGGCAGCATGGAGTCATCGCCATAGCCGTTACCGTAGGAGACACGACCCTTGCCGATCATTACCCAGCTGTGATCCGCATCGAGCGGGAAGTAGTGGGCATCCTCGGCTGAGAGCTTGTAGTACTGCAGCTCCATGCCCGGTACGGTCACCTTGGCGTTGATACGCTGACGATCGCCAGAAGTCGGGAACATCCCCTTGTTCAGGGTAGAGCGGGTCCAGCCAGCGGTGACATCAACGGTCACGAAATCGAGGTTGGAACCATCCTGTGAGTAAGCATTCCAGAACTGATCCATCTGTACCGACTGGCGGTTATCATTCCACTGATCCCAGCAGTAGGTATTACCATCAGTATCCGGATTGTCCTTCAGACACTCCTGATAGTTCTGGGCATTGAATGACGGACGGCTCAGCTTGGTGCTCTCGATCCCAGTACTGAAGTCGAGACGGTTGAACTCGTTGACCGGGAAGCCGCTGGAGAGACGGAAACCGATGGTTTCATTCTCGTAATCAACGATATCGGCATCATCGGCGCGGAACTGGTTGTAGTAGACCCGACCACCCAGGCTGACACCATCCACGGTGAAATAGGGGTCGTTGTAGCTCAGGTCAACGTTCTTGGAGTAGTCGTTGGTGCTGGCGTTGATGGAGACCTTTTTACCGGTACCCATAAAGTTGTCCTGGGAGATCCCCGCCTGCAGGCTCAGACCCGATTCGGTGCCGTAACCGATACCGGCGTTGATAGAGCCTGCTGGCTGCTCCTTGACCTTGAAGTCGAGGTCAACCAGGTCATCGTTGCCCGGCACCCGCTTGGTGTCCACTTCTACACTCTCGAAATAACCGAGACGGTTGAGACGGCTCTTGGACTGCTCGATGTTGTCGGAGGAGAGCCAGGTGCCTTCCATCTGGCGCATCTCGCGACGCAACACCTGATCTTCGGTGGTTGCGTTACCGCTGAAGTTGATGTTGCGCACATAGACACGAGGGCCCGGCTCAACGTTGACGATCAGCTCAACTTCCTTGGTCTTGTCATTGACCTGCGGGAAGGTGACCACTTTCGGATAGGCATAACCGTAACGGCCGAGGAACTTGGAGAGCACCTCTTCGGTATGAGTCACCTGACTGGCAGAGTAGGTGCTGCCGGCAGCAATCGGGATCAATCCCTTCATCTCGCCACCGCGGTCGATCAGGTCACCCTTGAGCTGGACACCGGAGACCTTGTACTGATCCCCTTCCTTGATGTTGAGGGTGACGTAAACGCCCTTCTTGTCGGGGGTCATGGAGACCTGGGTAGACTCCTGCTGGAAGCGGATATAGCCACGATCCATGTAGTAGGAGCGCAGGGTCTCGATATCACCCGCCAGCTTCTGTTTCTGATAGCGCTGATCGGCGGTGAAGTTCCACCAGGGCACTTCGTCGCGCAGGGAGAGCTGGGCAATCAGTTTCTCTTCCGGGAAGACGCTGTTACCGACGATGTTGATCTGCTGGATCTTGGCCGCTTCCCCTTCCACGAAGGTGAACTTGAGGTCGACCCGGTTGCGCGGCAACGGGGTGACGATGGCCTTGACCTTGGCGGAGTATTTACCCACGCCATAGTAGAAATCTTCCAGTCCCTTCTCGAGGGAGGTGAGCACGGTGCGATCCAGCGGATCGCCCACACGGATGCCGGAGGACTCCAGACTCTGGGTCAGTTGCTCCTCTTTGATATCCTTGTTGCCGGCAAACTCGATACTGGAGATGGTCGGACGCTCCTTGACCATCACCTGCAGCACCTGGCCGTCACGGTAAACCTTCACATCCTCGAAGTTACCCGAGGCATAGAGCTTTTTGATGGCGCTGGCCAGAGCCACGGAGTCGACGGTATCACCGACCCGGATCGGCAGGTTCAACAGTGCGGCACCCAGGGTCACCCGTTGCAGACCTTCGACCTGGATATCTTGCACCACAAAAGAGGCAGGGGCCGCCTGGGCCAGGAAACTGGCACCCAGCAGGCAACTCAACACCAATGCTTTTTTAACAGCCATTTTGTTCTTATGTGTCCTTGTTGATGCTCTGGCCTCAGAGGCGAGCGAAATCGTTAAACAGCGCAATGCCCATCAATAACATCAGAATGGCGGCACCGATCCTGAAACCCACTTCCTGTATTTTCTCTGATACCGGCTTGCCGGTGACCGCTTCGATAAGGAAATAGACCAGATGGCCACCATCGAGCACCGGCAGGGGGAACAGATTGATAATCCCCAGGTTGACGCTGATCAGCGCCAGAAAACTCAGGAAATAGACCAGACCATAGTCGGCACTGCTGCCGGCGCCCTTGGCAATGGAGATGGGGCCGCTCAGGTTGTCCAGCGACACGATGCCACCGATCAACTTGCCAATCATGTCAAAGGTGAGCGTGATCAGGCTCCAAGTCTTGTCCGCGCCATGCCACAGCGCCTGCAAAGGCCCATACTGTAACAGAATTCGATATTCATCCGGTAATGGAACCAGTTGCGGTGAGAGACCGACGAATCCTACCAGCTTGCCCTGCACCTTGCGGCTATCCGGGGCCAGGGTCACGTTGAGATCACTGTTGTTGCGCTCAACCACCACTTGCAGGGGTTCGCCCGGTGCCTGCTGCACCAGTTCGACAAACTGGGCCCACGCGGTAATAGGCTGATCGCCGACCTGTTTGATACGGTCACCGACCTGCAGCCCCGCCTTTTCACTGGCACTCTTGGCCACCACTGCAGCCACGACTGGCAGCACTTTGCCACTCAGGGGGACGATCCCCAAGCTGCCGATAGGCGACTCTTTATCCGGATCGAAGGTCCAGCCGGTCAGCGACAAGGTTTTATCGGTGGCATAGCTGGTATTGGGTGCCTGCACCTTGAGAGTCACTGCATCATCACCCAGATGACTGATAAGAGCGTAGGTGACGCTCTCCCAGTCACCGGTCAGCTCATCGCCGACCCCGACAATCTCCATCCCGGGCAGCACACCCGCCTCGGCCACGATGGATGCCGGACGCACTTCACCGATCACCGGCTTGACGCTCGGCACCCCGATGATAAACATCAGCCAGAGGGCAAACAGGGCAAAGACGAAGTTGGCCATGGGACCAGCGGCGACAATCGCCATCCGCGCCCAGACACTCTTGTGGTTGAAGGCATACTGCTCGTCACCGGGCTTGAGTTCATCGACCCGGCCATCGAGCATCTTGACGTAACCACCGAGCGGGATCAGCGCCAGCACATATTCGGTGCCATCTTTACCCATCCGGCGCCAGATCGCCTTGCCAAAACCGATAGAGAAGCGCTCAACCTTGACGCCACAACGACGGGCCACCCAGAAGTGACCAAACTCGTGCACCGCGACCAGCAGGCCTAGCGCAACAACAAAAGCACCAATATTCCACAACACACCGCCCATCAGCCAAGCTCCTCAATCAAAGTGTGAGCACGGGCTCTTGCCGCACCGTCAAGGGCAAACAGATCATCGAGCGAGCCGACGGCGCTGCTCTCCAGCGCCAGCATCACTGCCTCGTTGATCCGGGCAATATCCATAAAACCGATGCGCCCGGCCAGGAAGGCGGCAACCGCCTCCTCGTTGGCCGCATTGAGCGCAGTAGTCGCCGCTTGTCCCTTCTGGCAGGCATTGATGGCCAGCGCCAGACAGGGGTAGCGATCATAATCAGGCCGGATAAAGCTGAACTCTCCGACACTGAAGAAATCCAAAGGTTCCACACTGGAGGGGATGCGATTGGGATAAGCCAGCGCATGGGCAATGGGGGTACACATATCCGGATTGCCAAGCTGAGCCAGCACGGAGCCATCCTTGTACTGCACCATGGAGTGGATCACCGACTGCGGGTGGATCACCACCTGGATCTGCTCGGGCGCCGCATTGAACAACCAGCGCGCCTCGATGTACTCCAGCCCTTTGTTGATCATGGTGGCGGAGTCGACCGAAATCTTGGCCCCCATCGACCAGTTGGGATGAGCGATAGCCTGCGCCGGCGTCACCTTGGCCAGCTCGCTGATCTCGGTGTAACGGAACGGGCCGCCAGAACCGGTCAGCAAAATCTTGCTGATCCCCGCCGCCGCCAGATCACAAAAACCGGGCTGGCGCTGCACGGCAGTCGGCAGACACTGGAAGATGGCATTGTGTTCGCTGTCGATGGGCAGCAGCTCGGCACCATGCTCGCGAACGGCCTCCATGAAGAAAGCACCGGACATCACCAGCGCCTCCTTGTTGGCCAGCAAAATACGCTTGCCGGCACGTACCGCGGCCATGGTCGGGGCCAGTCCGGCCGCACCGACGATGGCGGCCATCACGCTATGGGCGTCGGGGTGAGCGGCAACCTCGCAGAGGGCTGCTGCACCAGACATGACCCGGGTCGCACTGCCGTGCGCTTTCAGACGGGCAGCCAGTTCACGGGCGGCATCCTCATCGACCATCACGGCAAAACGGGGGGAGAATTCGAGGCAGTCCCGCAACATGGCATCCACGTTGCGGGCGGCGGTCAACGCCAATACTTGCCAACTGCCCGGGTTATGGCGCAGCACTTTCAAGGTACTCTGACCAATGGAGCCAGAGGCCCCCAGAATAACCAGTGACTTGTGCATCAAAACTCCTGACTGAGTAGCAGATAACTGAGCAGAAACACCGGCAGGGCGGCGGTCAGGCTGTCGATCCGGTCGAGAATGCCGCCATGACCCGGCAACAGGGTGCCGGAGTCCTTGATGCCCGCCTCGCGCTTGAACATGCTTTCGGTCAGATCGCCGAGTACGGAGGCTAGCACCGCCAGCAGAGAGCAAAACAGCACGGTGATCATCTTGGCAGGAACAAATCCCATCGACCAGGTGACACCGATGGCCAGCAGGCTGGCGGTAAAGAGGCCGCCGCACATCCCTTCGATGGTTTTGCCCGGACTCACAGCCGGTGCCAGCTTGTGCTTACCGAACGCCTTGCCGAAAAAATACGCGCCAGAATCTGCCGCCCAGACCAGTCCCATCACGAACAACAGGATCCAGGCGCCCATCATGGGGTCATGGTAAAAGTTGTAACCACGGATGGCGACCAGCGACCAGAAGAAGGGAACCAGGGTCACCAGACCAAACAGGGACTTGAGCCAGAGAGACTCTTTCCACAGCTTGGCGCTTTGGGGATAACGCAGCACCAGCAGCAGACCCAGCAACCACCAGCTTACCGCGGTCCAGAGCACGCCCATCACGAGGGGGTGCAGGTGAGGCGTCCAGAGTTGCTCCACCGGCAGCCAAAAGAGGCTGGCACCAAGCAACAGACAAAATACGATGGGTAACCATTGCTGCGGAGCAGCAGAGACAAACCCACTCCATTCGCGACTGGCCAACAAAAACACCAGCGCTGCCAACAGGGCAAAAAATTTCAATGGCAGAAAGAAGAGCGCCCCCAACACCAGGGGGATCAACATCAAAGCAGTAATAATTCGTTGTTTTAGCAAAAGAAACCTCTCTCTTGGGAGCGGGGTTTAGCCGGTCTGCTGCTCGGCGATCAATTCCCGTATCTGTTCACCCGTGCAACCGAAGCGACGCTCGCGGGCAACGAAAGAGGCAACCGCCTCACTGAACTCGGCCTCGTTGAAATCGGGCCACAATACCGGGGTAAAATAGAGCTCTGCATAGGCGAGCTGCCATAACACAAAGTTGCTGATGCGATGATCGCCACCGGTGCGGATCAACAGGTCCACGGGTGGCAGATCGGCCATGCAAACCTCGCGGGTCAACATGGATTCATCAATGTCGTCTGCGGCCAGTTCACCGGCAACAACCGCGCGGGCCAGCTTGCGAGCCGCCTGAGCGATATCCCACTGGCCACCATAGTTGGCTGCAATGTTCAGGGTCAATCCCTTGTTATTGGCGGTCAAGGCTTCCGCCTTGGCGATTTTGGCCTGCAACCGATCACTGAAGCGAGCGGTATCGCCAATCACCCTGAGCCGGATCCCGTGACTGTGAAGTTTGTTCACCTCGCGGCCCAGCACGGTAATGAACAGCTCCATCAAGGCGCTGACTTCCCCTTCCGGACGACGCCAGTTTTCGCTGGAGAATGCAAACAGGGTCAATGCCTCGATCTTGGCTCGCGCAGCAAAGGTAACGGCCTCGCGCACTGACTTGACGCCCGCCTTGTGGCCATAAACCCGCATCTTGCCTCGGTTCTGGGCCCAGCGACCGTTACCATCCATGATGATGGCGACGTGACGGGGTAAAGACGAGTTGGCACAATCACCCAACGCAGCCAAAAGCGACATGGTTTTCTCCCACAAAGACAAAAGCGCCGTGCAGGGGCACTACACGGCGCTCGTAATATACCTTTCAGGCGCTTAGATTTCCATTAGCTCCTTCTCCTTTGCAGCAAGAGCCTCATCGACCAGCTTGATGTAGGAGTCAGTCAGCTTCTGGATCTCTTCCTGGGCGCGACGGTCGTCGTCTTCGGAGATCTCTTTGTCCTTCAGCAGCGCTTTCAGGTCGGCGTTGGCATCGCGGCGAATGTTGCGCACGGCAACACGGGCGTTTTCCGCTTCGGCACGGACGATCTTGGTCAGGTCGCGACGGCGCTCTTCGGTCAGCGGCGGCAGCGGCACGCGCAGGGTCTGGCCATTGCTGGAGGGGTTCAGGCCCAGATCGGAGGTCAGGATCGCCTTCTCTACCGCCTGGATCATGGAGCGGTCGAAAATGGAGATGGAGAGGGTGCGAGCATCTTCTGCCACGACGTTGGCCAACTGTTTCAGCGGAGTGGCAGCACCGTAATACTCAACCTGGATGCCGTCGAGCAGGCTCGGGTGAGCACGGCCAGTACGGATCTTGGACATCTGGGTCTTGAGTGATTCGACACTCTTGCCCATACGCTCCTTGGCGTCGTTTTTAATCTCGTTGATCACAGCGGTTTTCCTTTTGGCGAACGAGCCGCCATGCGGCTCGCATCTATATTATTTGCTGACGTAATGGATCAGGGTACCTTCCGGCTCACCCATGATAACCCGGCGCAAAGCGCCCGGCTTGTTCATGTTGAACACCCGGATCGGCAGATCATGGTCACGTGCCAGAGTAAAAGCAGCAAGATCCATCACCTTGAGCTCTTTTTCAAGAACTTCATCATAACTCAATTCATGGTACAGCACGGCATCCGGATTCTTGACTGGATCTTCGTTGTATACACCATCAACCTTGGTGGCCTTGAGCACTACATCGGCTTCGATCTCGATCCCGCGCAGGCAAGCTGCAGAATCGGTAGTGAAGAAGGGGTTGCCAGTACCGGCAGAGAAGATCACCACTTTGCCTGCACGCAGCTGGCTGATTGCCTCGGCCCAGCTGTAGGAATCACAAACCCCTTGCAGGGAAATGGCAGACATCAGACGGGCATTCACATAAGCACGATGCAGAGCATCACGCATGGCCAGACCGTTCATCACGGTTGCCAGCATACCCATGTGGTCGCCCACCACGCGGTTCATGCCCGCCTTGGCAAGACCGGCACCACGGAACAGGTTGCCGCCACCGATGACCAGACCGACCTGAACACCCAGCTCAACCAGCTCTTTGATCTCTTGGGCCATCCGCTCCAGCACTGCCGGATCAATGCCGAAACCCTCGGATCCTTGCAGGGCTTCACCACTCAACTTCAGAAGAACACGTCTGTATGCAGGTTTGGGATTGGTACTCATGTCACTGATTCCTGGTCATATAAAGACCGCGACATAAGTCGCGGTCTGGGGAAACGGAAAAACCGGTTCGATTAGGCCTTTTGAGCGGCCGCGATTTGGGCTGCAACTTCAGCAGCGAAATCGGTCTCTTGCTTCTCGATGCCTTCGCCCACTTCGAAACGGGTGAAGGAGACAACGTCAGCGCCTTCTTTCTTCAGCAGCTCGGCAACAGTCATGGAAGGATCTTTCACGAACGGCTGACCAGTCAGGGAAACCTCACCGGTGAACTTCTTCATGCGACCTTCAACCATCTTCTCGGCGATCTCTTTCGGCTTGCCGGAGTTGATGGCGATGTCGATCTGGATTTCGCGCTCTTTGGCAACGACTTCAGCAGATACATCTTCAGGCTTGACGAATTGCGGGCTGTTGGCTGCAACGTGCATGGCCAGATCTTTGGCCAGTTCGTCGGAACCACCGGTCAGCTTGGTGATAACACCGATGCGGGAACCGTGAACGTAGGTGCCCAGGTTGTCACCTTCAACCAGCATCACGCGACGCAGGTTCATGTTCTCACCGATCTTGGCGATCAGGTTGGTGATGGTCAGCTCTACGGATTCGCCGTTGCCAAAATCAGCGGCTTTCAGCGCATCAACGTCTGCGATCTTCTGGGTAGCTGCGATCTCGACGATCTTCTGACCCATGGCCAGGAAACCGGCATCCTTGGAAACGAAGTCAGTCTCGCAGTTCAGCTCGATCATGACGGCAACTTTGCCTTCGGTACGGGCGAAAATCACACCTTCAGCGGCGATACGGCCAGCTTTCTTGGCGGCTTTGGCCTGACCGGATTTACGCATGTTCTCGATGGCCAGCTCGATATCGCCGTTGGCCTCTTCCAGTGCTTTTTTGCAATCCATCATGCCAGCGGCGGTGCGCTCGCGCAGTTCTTTTACCAGGGCGGCAGAAATGTTTGCCATGTCCAGTATCCTCGGTCTTGAATTGACAAGAAACAGGGGCCACAAGGGCCCCTGCTAACCAATTACATCAGCTTGGTTAATAAGGGCTTTGCAGACCTTATCAATTACTCAGCTTCAACGAAGCCATCTTGTTCGGCTTGAACAACGATGTCCTGCTCGCGAGCTTCCAGTACGGTGTCAGCAGCAGCATTCAGGTACAGCTGTACGGCACGGATAGCGTCGTCGTTACCCGGGATGACGTAATCAACGCCGTCCGGGTTGGAGTTGGTATCAACGATGGAAACTACCGGGATACCCAGGTTGTTGGCTTCTTTGATAGCGATGTGCTCGTGGTCGGCATCGACAACGAACAGAACGTCAGGCAGGCCGCCCATGTTCTTGATACCACCCAGGCTCTTCTCCAGCTTTTCCATTTCGCGAGTACGCATCAGCGCCTCTTTCTTGGTCAGCTTCTCGAAGGTACCGTCCTGGCTCTGGGTTTCCAGATCTTTCAGGCGCTTGATGGACTGACGAACGGTTTTCCAGTTGGTCAGCATGCCGCCCAGCCAGCGGTGGTTAACATAGAACTGGTCGCAACGCTCAGCGGCTTCTTTTACGGCTTCAGACGCGGCACGCTTGGTACCTACGAACAGTACCTTGCCTTTCTTGGCAGCTACGGAGCTGATGAAGTTCATGGCATCGTCAAACATCGGAACGGTTTTTTCCAGGTTGATGATGTGAACTTTGCTGCGGGCACCGAAGATGTAGGATTTCATTTTCGGGTTCCAGTAACGAGTCTGGTGACCGAAGTGAACGCCGGCTTGCAGCATGTCGCGCATAGAAACTTTAGCCATTTTATACCTCTGTATTGGGGTTAGGCCTCCACACATCCCATATAACCGACCCGTTAAGGCACCCCGGCATATGTGTCGATGTGTGTGTGTTGTTTAAGTAAGGGTGATGAAATCGGGACGCAAGTTCCCCATTCCGGCGCGCTTTATACCATAACTTTGTTCAGGACACCACCGGCCGACACTCTAAACAGGTGTAAATCTGGATCCCGCCAGAGGAGGTTGCGACTGCCATTTGACGCTGTGATGACAATCACACTGGAAGTACGCGGGGGTTGCGGATAAAATTTTGGCCTGATTGCAAACGCATCTATTTTTCATTACCTGATTGCCGGACATCGATAGATGCGCGATCAGGTCCCAAGAGAGATCCCATGTCCATTAAAATCAAGACACCGGAAGAGATTGAAAAGATGCGCGTTGCCGGCCAATTGGCCGCCGATGTGCTGGTCATGATTGCGCCCCATGTCAAAGCTGGCGTCACCACTGACGAACTGAACACCCTCTGCCACAACTATATTGTCGACGTGCAGCAGGCCATCCCGGCCCCGCTCAACTATCACGGTTTCCCGAAATCCATCTGTACCTCGGTGAACGATGTGATCTGCCACGGCATCCCGAACCACAAGAAGCTGCGTGATGGCGATATCATCAACCTCGACATCACCGTTATCAAGGATGGCTACCACGGCGATACCTCGGCCATGTTCATCGTGGGGGAAACCACCCCGCTGCGCTGCCAGCTCTGCAAGGTTGCGCAAGAGAGCCTCTACGCTGCCATCAAGAAGGTGCGTCCGGGTGCCTGCATCACCGAAATTGGCGCCGTGATCCAGCCCATCGTCGAGAAGGCCGGCTTCTCCGTGGTGCGTGACTACTGCGGCCACGGCATCGGTGCCGAGTTCCACGAAGAGCCGCAGATCCTGCACTACCGCAACAGTGGCAAGCTGGAGCTGAAAGCAGGCATGTGCTTCACCATCGAGCCCATGGTCAACAGCAAGAAGTATCACTGCAAGGTCAATCCGAAGGATGGCTGGACCGTGACCACCAAGGATGGCGGCGACTCCGCCCAGTGGGAACACACCCTGCTGGTGACCGAGGATGGCTGCGAGGTACTGACCCTGCGCCCGGACGACACTATCGACCGCTTCATCAAACACAGCTAACAT
The DNA here is from genome assembly GCF_049171595.1 of Aeromonas sp. 603607. Lineage (NCBI taxonomy): Bacteria > Pseudomonadati > Pseudomonadota > Gammaproteobacteria > Aeromonadales > Aeromonadaceae > Aeromonas > Aeromonas sp. 603607. Next base: position 70,814 of record NZ_JAAKOV010000017.1, on the reverse strand, counting down.
CGAACCCCGGCCCTTGTGAAAAGCGCCGGGGTTTTTACTGCCTGTTTCAGCCAGATGCCTGCCACTTTGTGTGTGAGATGCCATGGACGCCAGCCTGCTTTCCCCCCATTTGTTACCCGACGACCAACTCACCCGCGATAACTGCAAAGAGTACCTGAGTCGCTTTCTCGGCTGGCTGCATGCCCGTTTTGATGCCGGTGACAACATCATCGAGCTGGTCGCTACCCGCTCCGAATACATGGATCAGCTGCTCTGCCGGTTGTGGCAGAAGTTTGGCTTCGACAAGAGTGACCTCACCCTGATCGCGGTGGGGGGCTATGGCCGCGGCGAGCTGCACCCCCACTCCGATATCGACCTGCTGATCCTCTATGACGGCGACGAACTGGACGAAGTGTTGGGGCTACGCATTGGCGAGTTCATCACCCTGTTGTGGGATCTCAAGCTGGAGGTGGGTCAGGCGGTGCGCAACGTGGCGGAGTGCCTCGAGCAGGGGCGCGCCGATATTACGGTCGCCACCAACCTCATCGAGGCCCGCTACATCACTGGTCGCCAAGAGGGCTTTCGGCAACTGAAAGAGGCCACCGGCCCCCAGCACTTCTGGCCAAGTGAAGCCTTCTTTCGTGCCAAGCGCCAAGAGCAGGCGGAGCGGCACCAGCAGTTTCTCGGCACCGCCTACAAACTGGAGCCGGATCTCAAGTGCAATCCGGGCGGCCTGCGCGACATTCAGACCCTGGCCTGGGTCGCCCGTCGCCACTTCGGCGCCACCACCTTGTTCGAGATGACCAGCCACGGCTTTCTCAACCGCGCCGAGTACCGCGAGCTGCTCGACTGCCAGAACTTCCTCTGGAAGGTGCGCTTTGCCCTACATATGGCCATCAACAAGGGGGACAACCGCCTGCTGTTCGACCGCCAGCGCACCGTGGCCCAGATGCTGGGCTTCGAGGGGGAAGGGAACGCTCCGGTCGAGCAGATGATGAAGCGCTTCTACCAGACGGTGCGGCGGGTCTCCGAGCTCAACGAGATGCTGCTGCAACTGTTTGACGAGGCGATCCTCGGCAACAGCGCCATGGATGTGCGCCGCCTCTCCGACGAGTTCCAGCTCCGTGGCCGCCTCATCGATGCGGTCGATGCCGAGCTGTTTGCCCGTGAACCGGTCGCTATTCTGCGTCTCTTCTATCAGATGGCCCAGCATCCCGAGATTGCGGGCATCCACTCCGCCACCCTGCGCCAGCTGCGCGAGGCGCGCCGCAAGCTCAACTGCTGGCTGCAGGAGTTGCCGGACTGCCGCCGCCTGTTTATGGCGCTGCTGCGCCATCCCAACGGCATCGGCCTGCCGCTTACCCTGATGCACAAATACGGCATCCTCGCTGCCTATCTGCCGCAATGGAACCTCATCGTCGGCCAGATGCAGTTTGACATGTTCCACGCCTATACGGTGGATGAGCACACCCACCGGCTGCTCAAGAACATTCACGGCTTTCCCAACCCGGCCAATCGCCAGAGCCACCCGCTCTGCCATGAAGTGTTCACCCGACTGCGTAAACCGGAGCTGCTCAGCATCGCCGCCCTGTTCCACGATATCGCCAAGGGGCGGCGCGGCGATCACTCGGAACTTGGCGCCGTCGATGCGCTGGAGTTCTGTCAGCTGCACGGCCTCGATCGCTACGAGAGCCGGCTGGTCGCCTGGCTGGTGCGCCACCACCTGCTGATGTCGGTCACCGCCCAGCGCCGCGATATATACGATCCCGACGTGGTTACCGACTTTGCCCAGAAGGTGCGTGACGAGCAGCATCTCGACCTGCTCTACTGCCTCACCGTGGCCGATATCTGCGCCACCAACGATAGCCTGTGGAACGACTGGAAGGGCACTCTGCTGCGGGAGCTCTACTTCGCGACCCAGAAGGCGCTGCGCCAGGGGCTGGAGAACCCGCCCGACATGCGGCTGCGCATTCGCGAAAACCAGCGTCAGGCCAAGCAACTGCTGGCACAACGGGATGTATCGGAAGAGGCGATCAACCAGCTCTGGGCCGATTTCAAGGCCGACTACTTCCTGCGCCACAGCCCGGAACAGATCGCCTGGCACTGCCGCCACATCATCGAGCATGGCGACAATCCGGCACCGCTGGTGATCATCGGCAAACACCCGACCCGCGGCGGCAGCGAGGTGTTTATCTACTGCCGCGATACCCCGAATCTGTTTGCCACCGTGGCCTCGGCACTGGATCAGAAGAACCTCAACATCCACGACGCCCAGATCATGAACTCGCGCAGCAACTATGTGCTCGATACCTTCGTGGTGCTGGAGCCGAGCGGCGAGCCCATCAGCCCCAACCGCACCGCCACCATCAAGAAAGCGCTGGAGAAGGCGCTGCAGGAGCCTGGCAAGCTGGTGCTGCGCAACAAGCCGCTGTCGCGGCGCCACCGCCAGTTCAGCGTGCCGACCCGGGTGGTCTTCCTGCCCCGCTCTTCGCCCACTAAAGGGGAGAGCCGTCACACCCTGATGGAGCTGACGGCCCTCGATACCCCCGGCCTGCTGGCGCGGATCGGTGCCGTTTTCCAGCAGTGCGGGCTGTCGCTGCACGCCGCCAAAATCGCCACTTTCGGTGAGAGGGTCGAGGACTTTTTCAGCCTGACCAGCCTCGATGGCGAGCCCTTGACCGCCGAACAGCAAAAACAGCTGGAAGAGCGACTGGTACACCAGCTCAATCCCCAGCAGTCGGTACTTGATTAAGCGAAGAGTGATTCGAAAGAGGCTGATTGTCGGGCGTTTTTTGCCATACCAAACAACTGGTTGGCGCACATCGGATGAAGAAATGGTCGCTGGCTGGAAGAATTCCGGTCAACCCCTTAAAAACAGTCGGAAAAGTGTGATACAACAAACAGAATTTTTTAAAGGAAACCTGTCATGACCGAGTTGCAACAGATCATTGAAGCGGCCTTCGAGCGCCGCGACACCATTACTCCGGGCTCCGTGGATAGCGCCACCAAGTCCGCCATCCTGCAAGCCATCGACCTGCTGGACTCCGGCAAGGCACGGGTTGCCGAGAAGATTGCCGGTGAGTGGGTTGTCCATCAGTGGCTGAAGAAAGCGGTACTGCTCTACTTCCGCATCAACGACAACGGCATCATCAAGGGCGACGATGCCCAGTACTACGACAAGGTTCCCCTCAAATTCTCCAACTACACCGCCGAGCAGTTCAAGGAAGCGGGTGTGCGCGTGGTGCCGCCGGCGACCGCCCGCAAAGGCTCCTTTATCGCCCCCAATACCGTGTTGATGCCCTCCTATGTCAACATCGGCGCCTTCGTTGACGAAGGTACCATGGTCGATACCTGGGCCACTGTCGGCTCTTGCGCCCAGATCGGTAAAAACGTTCACCTCTCCGGCGGCGTCGGTATCGGTGGCGTACTGGAACCGCTGCAGGCCAACCCGACCATCATCGAAGACAACTGCTTTATCGGTGCCCGCTCCGAAGTGGTTGAAGGGGTCATCGTCGAGGAAGGTTCCGTCATCTCCATGGGCGTCTTCATCGGCCAGTCCACCCGCATCTATGACCGCGAAACCGGCGAGATCCACTACGGCCGCGTACCGGCTGGCTCCGTGGTCGTCTCCGGCTCCCTGCCCTCCAAGTGCGGCAAGTACAGCCTCTACGCGGCGGTGATCGTCAAGAAGGTTGATGCCAAGACTCGCGCCAAAGTCGGCATCAACGCTCTGCTGCGCTCCATCGACGAGTAATCAGCATTGCTGTGATGAAAAGGGCGCCTGATGGCGCCCTTTTGATTTTGGCGCCCCTGTCACAGGCAAGCCATGAGGCATCGGTTAAGATGGATGAGACAGGATCGTTTCAAACCGAGGAAGCCTGATGTACGAGAATCTGAAGAGCCTGGGGATCCAGGATCCCGCCTCCGTCGACAGCTATACCCTGCGCCAGGAGGCCAACCACGACATCCTCAAGATCTACTTCAAGAAGCAGAAGGGCGAGTTCTTCGCCAAGAGTGTCAAATTCAAGTATCCCCGCCAGCGCAAGACCATGCTGGTCGACTCCGGTACCCATGAGTACAAGGATGTCACCGAGATCAACGCCAACCTCAAGTATGTAGTGGATGAGCTGGACAACCTGACCCAGGGCGTCCATCAGCAGGCCGACCCGGATATCAAACAGAAGATCCTGCGCGACCTGCGCCATCTGGAAAAAGTGGTACAAAACAAGATCAGCGAAATCGAACGGGATCTGGAGAAACTCTAATCCCCTCGACTCGACAAGAGAGCGCCCGGTGGCGCTCTTTTTATTGGCTGGCTTTATGGGGCGATGGTGTTACCTGGCAATAGCGTGCGATAAGGTGAGCGGAGCACACCACCTTGTGCTGTTGGGCCACCATTGGGCAACCCGGCTCCTGCCACGATAAGACCTACAGCGACTCGCACTATCCAAAGTCACAAATAGCAAGAGGGAGGCTTTCGCCTCCCTCTTCAAACACGCTGATATTCAGGCAACAGAATTAGTTGCTCTTCATCCAGATGTCCATGTCGGTTTTCAGGTTGTCGGACTTGGTACCGAAGATGGCTTGAACGCCGGAACCAGCCACTACCACACCGGCAGCCCCCAGTTTCTTCAGACCAGCCTGGTCAACCTTGGCAACATCTTTCACACCAACACGCAGACGGGTGATGCAGGCATCCAGAGAAGCGATGTTCTCTTTACCACCGAAGGCGGCAACCAGAGCAGCAGACATCTCGTCTTTGCCTTGGCCAACGGCCTCTTCAGCAGTCTCGTCTTCACGACCCGGGGTTTTCAGGTTCATGGCACGGATAACGAAGCTGAATACCACGTAGTAGATAGCAGCGTAAACCAGACCCAGACCAACCAGCAGCAGCATGTTGTCGGCACGCGGTGATTGCACCACGAAGTCGATGAAGCCGTTGGAGAAGGTGTGACCGTGTACGATACCCAGAGAGTTGGTCAGCACATAAGCCAGACCAGCCAGTACAGCGTGGATTGCGTACAGAACCGGAGCGATGAACAGGAAGGAGAATTCAATCGGCTCGGTGATACCGGTCAGGAAAGAGGTCAGGGCAGCAGAGGCCATGATACCAACGATCTTGGCGCGGTTTTCCGGCTTGGCAGCGTGAGCGATGGCGAACGCAGCAGCAGGCAGACCGAACATTTTGAACAGGTAGCCACCAGCCAGCTGACCGAAGCCGTTACCGGCAGCGCGGGACGCGTCATCAGCAGTCAGGAAGCAGGTCATGATACCGTGAACAGTTTCACCGGCACCGTTGACGCAGGTACCAGCCTGATAGAAGAACGGTACGTTCCAGATGTGGTGCAGACCGAACGGGATCAGGGAGCGCTCAACCACGCCGTAGATACCGAAGGCCAGTACCGGATTCTGGTTGGCAGCCCAGTCAGAGAAGGCACCGATAGCGCCACCCACTGGCGGCCAAATCACGGACAGGATCACACCCAGACCGATGGAGAGGAAACCGGTGATGATGGGTACGGCACGTTTGCCCGCGAAGAAGCCCAGGTACTCTGGCAGCTGGATCTTGTAGAAGCGGTTGAACGCCCAGGCAGCGATACCACCGGCCAGGATACCACCCAGCACGCCGGTTTCGATGGTTTCAACACCCATCACAGGTGCCATGACCTTCAGGGTTGCGACCATGATGCCGTAGCCAACGATAGCTGACAGACCGGATACACCGTCGTTATTGGTAAAGCCCAGAGCAACACCCACTGCGAACAGCAGGGCCATCTGGCCAAATACGGAACCACCGGCTTGCTCCATCAATTGGGAGACAATTTCCGGCATCCAGCTGAAGTGGGCAGCACCCACCCCCAGCAGAATACCTGCGACTGGCAAGACTGATACTGGCAGCATCAGCGCCTTACCAACCTTTTGCAGATTAGAGAAAGCATTTTTGAACATTGTGTGCGCTCCTGAATGGATTGTCGTCCCTGAACGATCTATCTGGATGAAATAAGGACTGATTCATTCAGATATCTTCGAGTCGGGCTTGTTTATTTTGACCATCAGAATATAACCCAGCGGGTCATAAATTGCTGCTTTCGAAGGCGGGGGAATATTGAATTTGGAGGGAAGATCACAACTTGTTTAGCGGCTAAAAAACGCATCTAATATAAGTTAATAATCCGCACTATCACTCTATTACAAAGACATATAAATAGCAGTTTCACTTTGTATTTTAATAATGCCATTTACATCAAACAGAAACCTATTGTAACTAAGTGTAACGGCGTGACTTTTATTTATTACAGTCTACCGATTAAAAAGGCCTCCAACAAGGGAGGCCTCAATAAATATATCTGACCAGTAAATGGTCGTATTATTCTATTTTTGCGACCGCTTGACCGCATCAATAAACACGCTTTTTGCCTTGGTTGAACCGGCCCGCTCGGCCTCGTTCACCAGCTTCATCGCCTTGTCGATATCCCCCGCCTTGACCGCTTTTTCGATCTGGCTCTGGTAGAAGGCTTCTGTTTCACTCAGCATGGCAGGAGCAGGTTTGGCTGCGACCGCAGCTGTTGCAGTTGTGGTAACGGCTGCAGTCGTCGCTATCGCGGCAACCTGCTGACCCTGGCTCATGGCCACCTTATCGGCATATTCGGGTTTGAATACCGCTTCAAGACCACTTCCACGGGCCATATCTTTGACTTTGATCTGCACCAAACCCCAAGGGGAGTGCGGGATCACCGGATCCTTGATATCAGGCTCAACGGTACCATTAGCACGAGCAAACGCTTTTGATGGATGAAGGATTGTTGTGCTGCCAGAGAGTTGGTCCGCAGGCGCATAGACGATCATGTATGTTTCGCTGGCCGGGTTGCCAGGCATGCTGCGGTCAACAAAGAGACGCCCTTCGATACGGTCGTTATCGAGCAGGTGAGCAGGCTGATAACTGAATACAGACTCACCCAGTACGCGAGTCACCTTGAACTCGGCATCCAGCATAATGACTTTGGGCACCATCACGGTTTTGCTCACCTGTGATGCCAGGCTGATCGCCAGATTACCGGTGTTGGCCGGCAGGCGATAAGCCGCAAAGTAACTCATCCCCTCATCAAACTGAAAAGTGGGTTGCTTGCCATCGATGGCCAGCAAGGTCTCACCTTCAGGCAAGGGGGCATAACTGAAATCTTTAAACGCCACACAGCAGCTGGAGGCTTTGGCCAACGCTTGCTTGGCTTGATCTGCATCGCTCAAGATAGAGCCATGTTCTTGCAGAGGAACAACCATGTTGCCGGCACAACCGGTTAATAGCGCAGTGATTACGGCTGCAATAGACATCTTTACCCGTTTCATTTTTCTTATCTCCATAATCCGGTGGCCGTGATCCGGCGAAACAAAACTGCCCCCATAAGGGGGCAGTCACTAACTTAACTTAAACTTTTGCTTACCACCAAGCTTCTGCTTGCACACCAAACTGGTAGGTGTCTTTGGAGGTATTGCCTTCGAAGACTTTCTTGTCTTCGTCGTTAGCCAGGTAGGAGGCGAACACACGGATTTCCGGACGGGCCCAGAAGCTGGAACCAGCAGACCAGGCTTGAGCCAGGGTCAGCTTGTAGCCGGCATCTTTGTCTTCGCTGCCATTGGTGGACTTGTTGTTGTCCTTGAAGTAACCGCCTTCAAAGATGGTCTTGTTGAAGTCATCCCACTTGTACATCGGGCGAACAACAACAGACATGGTTTCCCACTTGTCGTTGCCGTCCCACATTTCGTTGCCTACACCGTAAACCAGCTGGTGACCCATCTCCCAGGAGTTGCCCATCGGAACAACGCCCCAGTTGATGATACGGAAACCATCGGCACCGTCTTTGGCTTCAGCGCCGTACCAGGAACCATCGCCATAGAAAGCCATGGTCTTGGAGTAACCTTCGGTACCGTATTGCAGCACGGTTTTGTTGAAACCACCGAGGATGCCAGCGGTCAGTTCAGCAGTCAGCATCACGCCATCTTGCGGATTCTTTTTCAGTGCTTTCTGATCGTTGGTCTCATTGACCAGAGCATAGTCAACGCCCAGTTCCAAGGACGCATCGGTCCACAGCGGGATGCCGGCATAACGCAGATCCAAGGTGTTAACGTTCAGATCTTCATTCTTCTGATAGGTCGGGTTACCGTTGCCATCCACTCCGGTTTGGGTGTACTGGCCAAACACATCGGCAGCGCTGCGATCGTTGCGTACCCATGCGAAAGATACTTTACCCGGACCAGCCTGGATGCCTTCGATACCAGCACCGGCACCGGAGATGTTCCAGTAGTAGAAGTCGGAGATGTGGATGTCATGGCGTTGATAGTAACGCTTACCAGCCCACAGGGTTGCTTCAGGAGCAAAGTTCAGCAAGCCTTTGGCTTGTACGTTGAACTGACGCAGAGCGAAGTCGGAATCACCATTGCACTGCTTGGCATCGAAGTTACAAACAGTACCGGTACCTTCCCAGTCGTTTGAACCGTTGGAAGCCATGGCAAACATGGAATCAACATAGAAAGTCTTGCCATCTTTGTTGAATACTTCCTGACCCAGTTGCACTTCACCGTAGGTATCATTTTCGTTACCAAGACGGCCAACTTTATTGACGTTGTATTTAACCATGTCGCCGTCGCCGGAAACACCGACGCCGGAACGGAAATAACCGTGGAAATCTACGGCAAAGGCGGCTTGGGAAGCCAGGGCGGCAGTAACAGCTGCTGCAATCGGGAGCCACTTCATTTTCATTGTCATATTCCTTATTTCCCGCAGTGAGGAGTGTGATCCTGAATATTCAACTTCTTATCACCATGTAATCCTGTTGGTGATAACCGAGGTTGATTATAGGGAGCGTATTTCACGACAAATATGAAGCGACTCACAAAATGGCGACAAATCGCTCGGCAAACGATCTCCACAACAACAACAAGTAAAAAAGCCATCAACCGCGCAATTAAAATCCGAAAAACAAGAAAAACTCACAACAAAAACAATCCTGAAAGCGTTATCATTAATTAATTCGCGATAGAACTAAAGTCATTATTTTACGTTCGAATGACAAAAACATGACTGAGATCGCTTTCAAGATGGAACTTTTATTTGGATGACGGGTCTGCGGTGCGCGTGAAACCATTACGGCAATGGAATGCTAAAAGGGGAAAATACCCCTCCGCCATCAGGGGAAATATGCGTTGCAGAGTGAAATGGTTCTTGTGCAAATAACAATCCCCTGCTACTTAAGGCTCAGGGGATTGATATGGCTCTATTCAAGAGAATATTCAGGGCTGAATATCCCACTTTTTCAGCCAGCTGAGTGCCACCTGTTCGGGTTCATCGTGCACGGTGGCATCCAGCTCCAGCGGGGAAATCACTCGCGTGGCCCCCAACTCTTGCAGCAATCCGTCCAGCCGACGGCCCGCGCCACAAAAATGGTCATAGCTGCTGTCCCCCATGGCAATCAGGGCATAACGCAATCCCTTGAGCCAAGGTGCCTTGTCGGCCAGCTCGCTGGCAAAAGGCTGCAGATTGGGTGGAATGTCCCCCTGCCCGGTGGTGGCACTGACCAGCAATAAAAAACGGCCGGGGTCTATGTCCGCCAGCCGTGCTTCTTCGTGCAGGGTACAGTGATGCCCCTTGCGTTCCAGCTCATCTGCCAAGGTCTCGGCCACCAGCATGGCTGCGCCGTAGACAGTTCCTACCACGATATCGATCTGCGCCATTCTCCTCTCCCTGCTTGAGTCACTCTTTTGAGCAACTCTATCAGCAAGCTGGCGTCAGATGCCACCGATTCAAGGCTGAGGATCAGGCGCTTAGTAGTCGCTCTCGCTGGCGGGCCAGCCCAGCTCGGCAAACAGGCGCAGCACATCCTGACCGAGTGGCGCCTGGATCCGCATCGGCACCTTGAGCACAGGATGGGTAAAGCTCAGGGTGCGGGCCACCAGCAGCAGTCGCTCGCAACCGAAGTGCTCGCGAAAGAAACGGTTGTGACGACCATCCCCGTGGGTGGTATCCCCGACGATGGGGTGGAACAGGTGATCCATATGGCGGCGCAGCTGATGCTTGCGGCCGGTCTTCGGGAACAATCTGACCAGACTGTAGCGACTGGTAGGGTGCTTCTTGGAGACCGCGTGGGGCAGCTCGACCTGATGCAGGCGCCGGAAGGTGGTGACGGCATCCTGTGCCGGACGATCCGGGTTGCTCATGGCATCGGCAATCTTGTCCAACTGCTCCTTGAGGGGATAGTCGATCACCCCCTGCTCGGGCGCCCAGCCCCGCACCAATGCCAGATACTCCTTGTGTACCTGACGTTGGGTGAAGGCTTCGGTCAGCGCGCGGGCAATCACCGGATCGAGCGCAAACAGCAGCACGCCTGAGGTGGGCCGATCGAGGCGATGCACCGGATAGACATGGCGACCGCCGATGAGATCCCGGGTCATCTGCATGGCAAAACGGGTCTCGCCCTTGTCGAGCCAACTGCGATGCACCAGCAGACCGGACGGCTTGTTGACCGCCACCAGCCACTCATCCTGATAGAGCAGAGTCAGCTTCAGGTCACTCTCTTCTCGAGTTTGCGCAGGCATCATTGTTCGATCACTTTGCCGGAAAGCAGCAGATCGAAGCGGGCGATCAGGCGCAGCAGCGCTTCTGCCTCGGCCAGATCCTCTTTGTAGACTTCGCTGGCCATGGGATAGAGGGAGACGCTGGTGGGCAGCGGCGCCTGCAACATCACCAGCTGCTCCATCCGCGGGATCAGCACGAACTGCAGCCACTGATCAAAGCTCAGGGTATCGACACAAAAAGGCAGGGTGCTTGCCAGGGCTTCGTCACCGGGATGGTCAGCTTGCCAGCGCTCAAGGCGCTGCAACTCGGCGGTGAGTTCCCCCAACAGGCCAGCTACCAGCAAATATTGATTCATCTCGCTCTCTTCCTCATAACCACAGATTGATCCGCTGACCCGACAGGGCCAGCCAGGATGCAAATAAATTCCGTCACGCAGCACCGGCGATTCAGCCGGCTCGTCGACATACACGGCAATCAGCGCGGCCTGCCGCCGTTAAAAAAGGGCGATACTATACACCTCCCCCTGCATGGCTGCCATGTTGATATCTGCCGCAGCGCACGTCTGCTGCCACTGGCTATCCTCGGCAAGGGCCTTATAATCGGCCCGCATCACCATTAGCCGGATCTCACCATGTCTGCGACGCCTACTGCCATCAATACCTTGACCGAATTTCTGACTCAGGCTGGCACCCAGTTCCAGCTGTTTGACATGGGCCGCCAGGTGCGGCCACTGGCAAGCGACACCTTTGTGCGCATCGAACAGCAGCAGGAACCCTACCCCTGGCCGCTGCAACAGCACGCCTGGCTCGGTGTGCACTTCTTCCAGCCGAGCGAGTCTCGCCACTACCTCTGGTTCCTCAAGTTTGCCCTCGATGAGCGCGGCCTGCTGATGTCAAACGGCCCCAAGCTGTTCATGGATCAGGTGGTGGAGACCCTGGGCTACAAGCTCACCGGCGATCTGGACGAGGAAAAAGCCCAGCGCTTGGCCGACAATCCCTACACCTTCCGCCCGGCGGAGGCAAAAATGGCCAGTCTGCATGCCAAGCTGGCGCGACAACTGGAGCAGGCCCCTTCCGCCTATTACGATGCCCTCTGCCACTATCTGGCCGCCCCCAACGACACCGGTTGGCAGACTCTGGGGCTGCAGGGCTTTGCCGATCTGGCCGAACGACTGCATGATGAGCGCAATCTGGCGCTGATCTGTAAGGCGCTGCCCAAACTGCCGCAAGAGCCGCTCTATGCCCTCTGCCAGAGCCTTGAAAACGCCCCGCTGCCACCGGCAGTACAAGGGGCCCTGCTCGAGCGGATCGGCAAGGAGCAGGAGTGCGCCGCCCCCAACCCGGAGACCCTGGCCTACCTCTGCCGCGCCATGGCCTCCTGCCCCGGCAGCACGCTGCGCACCAACAAGCTGCTGACCCTGCTGCAAACCCAGCCGAGCCCGGCGCTGCTGCTCGCCATTGCGGGCCGGCTCTGGCCCGACCTGAAAGATGCCAATCTGCTCAGCCACTATCTGGAACAACTGGCACTGCAACCAACCCAGTTCTTCAATCAGGTTTTTGCCGAGTTGGTCACTTTACCGGCCCTGCGCAATGATATGCTGGCCAGACTGCGTGACCCCAACCGCAGCGATGCGCTGGGCAAGGCCATCGGCCGTCTGTTTGCCTCGGCCTGATCCCTCGCCTCCCCTGACGCCACGAGGCAACACGGCGGGAAATAGAAAAGGAGATCGGGAGTGCCGAGCAGGACTCCCGGTTATTGACATCACGATAAGGAAGCCCGCCTATGGGAGAGATGCTCGGAATTTTGTTGCTGATTGCCGTAGCCGGCCTGTTCTGGCTGCAACGCCAACAGGCAGAAGTGGCCTGGCAATACATGCGCCGCTACTGCCAGCACCATGATCTGCAACTGCTGTCACTGGCTCGCCATCGGCGGGAGCTGGCGCATAATCCCCTGCGGCTGCTGACCCACTATCAGTTTGAATTCTCCAGCGATGGCGAGAGCCACTATCAAGGCACCCTCAAGATGCAGGGGCTGCACGTCGTGGGCGTTGATCTGCCACCCCATCGCATCCCCTCTGCCTGATCTCCAATCTCGTCTCTGCGCCCGATGGCTGTGCCTGTCTATAATCTCAGGGATTAAACAAAGGGAGAGACGAGATGGAACCCCTTGTCCACGATCTGCCAGCCCTGTTTGCCCAGCTTGGGATGGCCAACGACGAGCTGAGCCTGCACCGCTTTGTGCACGACCATCACCTCGACAATGAGACCCTGCTGCCGGAGGCCGGTTTCTGGAGCGCTGCCCAGGCAAGCTTTCTGCGCGACGCCCTGTGGAACGACTCCGACTGGTGTGAAGCGATCGACCAGCTCGATGTGATGCTGCGCCAGCCCCGCTAAGCCGCCCTTTCCTCCCCTGCCGGCTTTGGTTAAGATCCCGCCCCGATATCGATCCCCCCTTCTCACCCAGAGCATGCTTATGTCCGCCCACGAGATCATCCGAATTGCCAACGAGCTGGCCGCCAAGGGCCTGACGCCCACCACTGCCATGATCAAGGCCCGCCTCACCCAGCCTGTGCCAATGGCCGAGCTGCTGAAAGTGCTGAGCCAGTGGAAGCAGCAGCCAGTTGCGACCGCCGAGAGCGAGATCCTGCAAGAGGCAGCCCCCCAGCCAGCGCCGGCGCTCACCCTGCAGCAATTCGCCGAACAGCTCGCGCGCATCGAACAGAAGGTGGATCGCCTGACCGACCTGCTCCTTCAGCAGGGGCAAGGCTGAACCATGTATATCGTCGAACTCTGCTTTGAGTGTTACCGCGATACCTCCCTTGGCGACGCCGAGCGGGCCATCGTCAACTACCTCGACATGCTGCGTTATCAGGGTCAGATCCTCGGGCGGGAGTTCCCCACCAGCATGCACGACGGTTATTTCGTCAGTCGGGTGGTCTGTCCGGAGCAGGATAGCCTGCACCCCGACAACCAGAGCGAGCAGGTCAAACTGGCTGAGCAGCAGCTCAACCAGGCCGGGCTGCTGTCGCCCAAACTCCAGCTGCAGGGGGCGGATCTGCTCTCCGACAGCACAGATCCTTGCGGCACGCAGGGCGAGCGGCCGAGCTGGATGCTGCTCTACACCAGCTTCCTGCACACCTGCTCGCCGCTGCGCTGTGGCGACCACTTCGCTCCCATTCCGCTCTACCAACTACCCGCGGTCGCCAACGGCGATCAGAAACAGATCATCAAGTGGCAGGAGGATTGGGAGGCGTGCGATCAGTTGCAGATGAACGGCTCCATCGCCGAACATGCGGCGCTGCACGAAATCGGCGAAGTGGGCAGCCGCCTCTACCGGCGCGGCAGCGATCTGGCCAAACGGCTGGAAGTGCTGAGCGGCATCCCCACCTACTACTACCTCTATCGGGTGGGCGGGCTGAGCGCCGCCGAGGAGAAGGCGCGCCCCTGCCCCAGCTGTGGCGGTGAGTGGGCGCTGACAGAGCCGCTGCACGAGATCTTCGACTTCAAGTGCGACAGCTGCCGTCTGGTCTCCAACCTCTCCTGGGATTTCAAGGATTAAGCGCGTTCCCTGTACGCGATGCCATAAAAAAGAGCCTTGCCGCATAGCAAGGCTCTTTTCGTTCCGATGGGTAACCTTGGCTCGAGCAGGTGCTATTGCGGCAACGTCTCCAGCCGCTCCAGAAACGCCGGTAAGGAGGGAGCCAGCGTCAGACGGCGGCCTGAATCGAGCCACTCCAGCCACACCTGACCACTCTCGTTATCAAGGGAGATGAGCGTCATCTCGTTGCGGGTGGTGGCAATAAAGATGGAGGGGGTTCGTTTTAGCTTGCGCAGCATCAGCAGGTGGCCGATCAGGTTCTCCTTGAGCAGGTCGAGATCCGCCTCGTTCCACGGCAGGATCAGTTCAAGGCGCAGCCCCTTGAAGAGGCAGGGCACAGGGCGGCTGAACCAATGGCCAAACAGGGTGGTCGCTGCGGGATGAAGCTGCAGCTCCAGCGCCTCGTTCATGGCGGTGAAATCGCCGGGCTCGGAGCGCTGGTGAGGGCGCCAGGCCACCCGACCATCGGCGGGCTCACCAAGCTGGCAGGGGGAACGCCAGTCCGCCTCCCACTCGCACAGGGGCAGGCCTCGTCTGGCCTCGCCATCCCGTTGCCAGCGGGCAAAAAAGTGCTCCAGGGCAGACAAAACTTGATCCGACATCGAAAATCCCCACAATTGCTGGCAAAGTCCGCTATTGCACCACCAAACCCGGTAACAGACAAGGTTGCCAGCCGACCTAGTGACCCGGGAAACAGAACCCGGGATACAGAGAGGCCGACGCCCAAGCCAAGCGGCTGCAACCATCCGGCCCTGCAATGGCCCGTTTCATTCCACTCATCATGAGCAGATTACGTGAGCAACCCTGTGAGCAAACAAGATAGATACGCCGGGGCCAGCGCCCTGACCGGCCTGAGCCTGGGCCAGCAATCCGATTACATCAGCCAGTACACCCCCTCCCTGCTGCAGCCGGTTCCACGTAGCCTGAACCGGGATGATCTCAAGCTGGGCGATGACCTGCCCTTTAGCGGTTGCGATGTCTGGACCCTCTATGAGCTCTCCTGGCTCAATGCCAAGGGCAAGCCGATGGTGGCGGTGGGTGAAGTGGCCATTCCGGCCACCAGTGCGAACCTGATCGAATCCAAATCCTTCAAGCTCTACCTCAACTCCTTCAACCAGACCCGTTGCGACTCTATCGAGGCAGTCGCCGCCATGCTGACCAAGGATCTGAGTGCCTGTGCCGGTGAGACCGTCAAGGTGACCCTGTTCCCCCTCGACAAGGCGCCGCACCAGATTGCCCTGCTGCCCGGCGAGTGCATTGATGAGCAGGATATCGAGGTAGACAATTACGAGTTTGATGCGTCCCTGCTGCAAGGGGCGGTCGGCAGCGAGCAGGTTGAAGAGACTCTGCACAGCCACCTGCTCAAATCCAACTGCCTGGTCACCAGCCAGCCCGACTGGGGCTCCGTGGTAATCCGCTACAAGGGGCCGAAACTCGATCGGGAGAAGCTGCTGCGCTACCTCATCTCGTTCCGCCAACACAACGAGTTCCACGAGCAGTGCATCGAGCGGATCTTTATCGACCTCAAGCACTATTGCCAGCCTGAGCAGTTGACCGTCTATGCACGCTATACCCGCCGCGGCGGCCTCGACATCAACCCGTTCCGCTCCGATTTCGAAGCCGTGCCAACCAACCTGCGTCTGATCCGTCAATAAGAGCAGACGTTGATAAAGGGCTTCCCGGTATCACACCACAGCGCCCTGCTATCTCAACCCTGCTGGCGCCTTGATGCATCCGGCTACAAAGGAGCCTGAGCACACCATCAGTAAACGCTGGACTCGCAGGGGTGGGCTTGGATAACATGCCAACACCTCTGCGCCGTCCTTAATCCAATGAATCAACTGTTTTTTCTGGCTATGATGATGTCTTCTCTGTCCGCTCCAAATCTGGATCTGGACAAGGAGCAACTATCCCTGGATCTGCAACAGGCCCAATCACTGGTGCTGACCGACCCTGCCAGATGTGTTCAGATCACCTCCGCCTTTCTGACGCGTGCGGCCAATAATCCCCAGCAAATCATCAGTAATCGTCAGGAGTTCGGCTATCGCGAGCCTCTGCTCAGCTACAGCACCGTTTCGCAAACCATCGGAGCACACCTGCTTGAAGGGGAGTGCCGAATCCAGCTTGGCCAATATCAAGCTACCCAGCAAACCCTCGACAAGGCGATGGAGCTGGCGGAGAGAGAGCGCCAACCCGAACTCAAGGCCCACGCCCTCTATCTCAAAATCCGTAGCCAGGGGCTAAGGCAAGATGGCCAGAACAACAGCCGTATCCTGCTGGAACAATTGGACGAACAGCTGGCCCGTCCCGACCTCAAACAGAGCCAGTTACAGATCTATAGCCGCCTGCAACGCACCAGCTACGAGATTGAAAATCAGCATCTTGAAGACGCCAAGACCCATCTGGCGGATGCAAGGATCTGGGCTGCCAAAGCCGCCAATCCTCTTGCCAGCGCCTGGGTCAGCGCCATCAGCGGCGACCTTTATCGTGTGCTGCAACAACCCCAGCTGGCATTGGGTGAATATATCGATGCCCAGCAGCAGGCCAAGAATCTCAACGACCCGCTCTTTCTCGGCTTGCTCTCCAACCAGATAGTCAAACTCTATCAGCAAGAGCAGGAGCCCCAGAAAGCGCTGCAATATGCCAATGAAGCGGCCAACTATTTTCACTCCATCGGCAATCCGTCACTGCTATGCGACTCACTTATCGTGCTGGCCCGACTCAACCGTGATCAGGGCGACCTCAATATGGCGCTGGTCTACTTCTTCAATGCGCTGGATTTGCTCGATGAGGGAAGCAGTCGGCCGCAGGCCTCTCTGCTCAAGTACGAGATTGGCAAAACCTATCTGCAAAGCGGTAACCTCTCGCTGGCCGGCAACTACCTCAATGCAGCCCGGCAGTCCCACGAGTTGGGCGATGCCAAAGAGCCGCTGATCGATACCCTGCTGTTGCTCGGCGAGCTCTATCTGAAGAAGCAGGAGGCGGCCATCGCCATCCTGCAGCTGGAAAATGCCCGGGCACTGGCCAATCAGGTAGGCGACACTCGCCGCCAGTACGAAGTATTCCGTCTGTTGTCACTTGCGTATGAGCAGAAGGGATACCTGCACCAGGCCCTCGACAGCTACAAGCGCTTCCATCGTTTGGGAGAAGAGGTTCGCCAGCAGGAAATTGATCAGGAGCAGGCTGCGATCCGCGACAACTATGTCCAGGTTGAACGGGTACAACACATCAAGGAGCTGGAGCAGCAGCTTAACAACAGCCAGCACCAGCAGGAGCGCTATCTCTGGTCGAGCATTACCACCAGCCTGCTGCTGGCGCTCTTTATCTACCTCTTCTTCACCCTCTGGCTAAAATTGCGTACCGCCCGTCTGCAACTGAAACGCACTGGCGAGGCCCTGCTGATCGAACCCCGCTCCGGACTTGCCAACTGGCAGCGGCTGATGAATCGCTGGCCGCGGGAGATGGCAAAACGCCAGCTGAAATCGGAGCGCTGGTATCTGAGCGAAGAGCACAGTGAATTCGATGACAAGCTGCACTATCTGCTGTTCCGGGTACCCTTCCTGGTCAATACGCTGGAGCGCCACGGCTATCAGGCCAGCCGTGAAATCGAGCAGGCGTTCGGCATCTATATGGATACCCTGACCCCGCAAGATGGCCGTATCTATGACTTGCGGGAAGGGCACATGCTGTACGTTGTGCCGCAGCGCCACGTGACCAACCTGCATCAACTTGCGGGAGACCTGCTAACCGCCATCGCAGCCTTCCCTTGCCAATACGAGCTTGATCGCCAGATAAGCCTGGGGATTGTCAGCCACCCCTTCCTGCCCAAGGCGGCGACCGCGCTCGATCACAATGGCCTGTTCGACCTCTGCTATCTCGCCCTGTCGGGAGCCATTCAGCTCAGTGAAAAATACCGGCAAAACGCCTGGTTGGAGCTCGCCGCCATCGATTGCCAGCAGGCTGCATTTTTTAATGGGGATGTGTGGCAATGCGGCTTGATGGCAATTGACAAGGGGCTGGTAAAAGTCAATTCTTCTCATGAAAAGCAATGGGTTAACTGGCCCAGCCTCGCAAGGATGCAAGCGGCTGAAGGCCAGCCGGCAAATAATAGATAACAGACGACACTCAACCTCGGGTTCGGCCACTGTTGCTATCCAACACCAAAAACAATAATGACAACAGGGCGACCTGATAATGAATGACATCGCTGCCGTAGCAGGACAATTGGCCAGGCTCAGGGAATCCCTCCAGCAAAAACAGCTGGAGCTCGACGGCGTTCTCTCCTTTTCCGATGCAGAGCGAGCTCGTGGCATCCAGTTTATCAACAAGCTGATGCTCTCTTGCCGCGGCTTCGATCGCGAGCTGGACAATCGCTTCGCCAAGCTCAAGCAGAGACTGGATAGCAATCCCGCATTCACCTCGCTGGATGCAGAGCTACTTGCCATCGAGAAGTTGCTGCAGCAGCACAGCAATGCACTGGAAGAGTCGCTCACCCTGACCCAGGCAGCCATTGATCTTGGCTCAAAACAGCTAAAAACCATCAAGGGCTTCCCGGAAGAGACCCGAAAATCCCTCAAGGAATTTCTGAAAAGCCCCGCCGGCTATGGTATTGCCGATCATCAAAAGAAGGTGATCCGCCTGCTTGAATTCTATCAGCAGGCGATCAAGATCCAGCTGCTGCCAAGCCAGCCACTGTCCGGCTCTTCAGCGCCCCAACAGCAAGAGAGCGAGCCCGGTTGTGAACCCCAACCTGATGTTGAGCCGTTTGACCTCAAAGATCATGCGCGTATCGCAGACGAACTGCAGCGGCTGATCACCGAACTTGATTTCGCCGGTTCAATTGGCGAGAGCCTCGGGGATATCCGCCGTCAACTGCTGATCGGCATCAATCCTGCCATGCTGGCAGAGACCTGTATGCAGGTCATCGAACTTATCATCGAAGGCACCCGCGAGGAGCGCAAAGCCTCCCGCGCCTTTCTCAGCTCCCTCAACGAGAGCCTGTCAGCAGTGCATGTCGGCTTTACCGAATCCCTCGATGAGGGGCGTGCGCTACAAAATGAAACCCGTGAAACCCGCGAAGCTCTGGTCTGCGAACTGCAGGCGATCGACCACTCCCTGGCCAGCCATAACTCCATCGATGCGCTCAAGCGTGCCATCTCCGGCCATATGGGCGCCATCAATCTGCTGCTGCAAGAACGGGAAAGTACCGCAGCACGGGAACGTCACCTGCTCACCCGCCTCTCCACCATGGAGTCCAAGCTGCGCTTGATGAAGGATGAGACCGCCGAATACAAGAAGCGGCTGACCATTCAGAAGCACAAGCTGTTCCTCGACAGCCTGACTCAGGTACACAACCGGGCCGCCCTCGACGAGCGGCTGGAGCAGGAGTTCAAGCGCTGGCTTCGCTACCGCACTCCGCTCTGCATGGCGATCATAGACATCGATCACTTCAAGAACATCAATGACAATTATGGCCACATGGCCGGCGACAAGGCGTTGAAGGTTGTTGCCAAAGCGCTGCAGAGCGCCCTGCGTGATACTGACTTCATCGCCCGTTTCGGCGGCGAAGAGTTCGTGGTGCTGCTGCCCAATATCAACCCGGACAAGTTCCAGAAGCCGCTGGAAACCCTGCGCCAGACCATCAAGAGCATCCCGTTCCGTTTTCGCGATGCCAAGGTGGAGATCACCATCTCCATCGGCGCAACCCTGTTCAAGGATGGTGACAACCCGTCAGATGTGTTCGAACGGGCGGACAGAGCGCTCTACCACTCCAAGAACGCAGGTCGGGATCAAGTGACACTGGCCTGAGTTGTGACTAAAAAAACAGCGAACAGTCGTCGCCCTATTTCCCTCCCCCCTCCGTTGCCACTACTATCAAACTCAGGGGATGCAACATGGCATCCCTTTTCTCCCCAGGGAAAAAACACAACGATAACAAGTGAGTAAAGGGGAACCTATGATTACGCACATCAATCCCGTTGGCAGCATGGATTTGCTGTCACAGCTCGAGGTGGATCGCCTCAAGCAGACTGCCTCCAGCGATATCTATCAACTGTTTCGCAACTGCTCGCTGGCGGTGCTCAATTCCGGCAGCCATACCGACAGCTCCAAGGAGATCCTGGAGCGCTTCAAATCATTCGACATTCATGTGATCCGGCGCGAGCGCGGGGTCAAGCTGGAACTGTTCAACGCCCCCGAGCACGCGTTCGTCGATGGAGAGATCATTCGTGGTATTCAGGAGCACCTCTTCTCGGTGCTGCGCGACATTCTCTATGTCTCCAACCAGCTTGAATCGAACCGGCTGGTCAACCTCACCAATTCGACTCATATCTCCAACGTGGTGTTCGCCATCCTGCGCAACGCCAAGGTGATCCTGCCTGGCGCCGATCCCAACCTGATCGTCTGCTGGGGTGGCCACTCCATCAACGAGATCGAGTACCAGTACACCCGCGCCGTGGGCAGCGAGCTGGGCTTGCGTGAGCTGAACATCTGTACCGGTTGCGGCCCGGGAGCCATGGAGGGCCCGATGAAGGGGGCCGCCGTCGGCCATGCCAAACAGCGGGTGCGCAACGGGCGCTACATCGGCCTCACAGAGCCCTCCATTATCGCGGCCGAGCCGCCCAACCCCATCGTCAACGAGCTGGTGATCCTGCCGGATATCGAGAAACGGCTGGAAGCCTTCGTGCGTCTGGGCCATGGCATCATCATCTTCCCGGGCGGGGTCGGCACCGCCGAAGAGCTGCTCTATCTGCTCGGCATCATGATGCATCCGGCCAACGAACGACAACCCATGCCCATCATCCTGACCGGCCCGAAAGAGAGTGCCGACTACTTCCGAGCCATCGATGACTTCATCAAGGCGACCCTCGGTGAACCGGCGACCAAGCTCTACCGGATCATTGTCGGCGATGCACCGGAAGTGGCCCGGGTGATGAAAGAGGCGATGCCAAAAATCCGCGAATACCGCAAATCGGTCGGCGATGCCTACTCCTTCAACTGGTCCCTCAAGATTGAGCCGGAGTTCCAGCTCCCCTTCGAACCGGATCACGCCAGCATGGCCAGTCTGGATCTGCACCGCAACCAGCCACCCCAGTTGCTGGCCGCCAACCTGCGTCGTGCCTTCTCCGGCATCGTCGCCGGCAACGTCAAGGAAGGGGGCATTCGCGCCATCGAGAAGAAGGGCCCCTTCAAGCTGCACGGCGACAAGGAGCTGATGCACCTGATGGACAAGCTGCTGGAGAGCTTCGTCAAGCAGCAGCGGATGAAGCTGCCGGGCAGCCAGTATGTGCCCTGCTACGAAATTGTCCGCTAGGGTACAGATACATCATCGACAGAGGGGCGCATCGGCGCCCCTCTTTATTGGCTCAATGCCTTCCCGACCGCCATCAATCCCCCATAAGGCGAGCGGTTTGTTACAATGGGGCGTCCCGACCGTCAAGAGTGCCCCATGTCAACTATCCGGCCACACCTGCTCATCATCGATGCCCTCAACCTCATTCGCCGTCTGCACGCGGTACAGGCCCAGCAGGCACTGACCCCTGCCCAGGCGCTGGTTGCAACCCGCGCCAACCTTATCAATACCTGCCGCAAGCTGCTGGCCAATAGCGAGCCGACCCATGTCATTGCCGTGTTTGATGGCGAGGTGCATAGCTGGCGCAAGGAGGTCTATCCGGCCTACAAGGAGGGGCGAACTCCCATGCCCCCCGAACTGCGTGAAGGGCTGGCGACCCTGCAGGATGCCTTTTGGGAGTGCGGTGTCGATGCCCTGCTCTCCGAGACAGATGAAGCGGATGACCTTATCGCCACCCTCGCCAGCGGCATCGCCAGCCATGGCCATCAGGCGACCATCATCTCCACCGACAAGGGGTTCTGCCAACTGATCTGCCCGCATATCCGGGTGCGCGACTACTTCAACAAACGCTGGCTGGATGCGGCCTTCGTCCAGCAGCAATATGGGGTAGCCCCTGCTCAGCTGGTCGACTTCTGGGCCCTGACCGGTATCAGCGGTTCCAATATCAAGGGGGTTCCGGGGATCGGCCCCAAGACCGCCACCCAGCTGTTGCAGCAATATGGCAACCTGGCAGCCATGCTCGAAGCCTGCCAGCAAGAGGACGCCGCCAAGCCACTGATCAAACTGCGCCAACATCAGGATGAGGCCCTGCTGGCCCAGCGGCTGGTGCGCTTGCAGCGGGATATTCCGCTGGGATTCAACCTGCGGGACATCCGCTACCCGCCCCAGCCAGACTGAAGTGCCGAACAAAAATGCAGGCAAGGGCGTGAACCATGACGAGACTCACCCTCGCTGTTGATAAAAGTGAGTAGAATGTAAAGGAATGTGGTTGGTTTGCTGAGTAAATGCTATAAAGCAGCCCCATCCTCCCCTATACCCTGGAAGTGGAACCCTCTCATGTCCAAAAGAAAAATTACCGTGATCCCCGGCGACGGCATCGGCCCCAGCATCATTGAATCAGCCATCCAGATCCTGACCCATGCGGGCTGTGACTTTGAGTACGAATACGCTGATGCGGGTCTGGTTGCCCTCGAGAAGCATGGCGAGCTGCTGCCCCAGGCTACCCTGGATCTGATTGAGAAGAACAAGGTGAGCCTGAAAGGACCATTGACCACACCGGTCGGCGGCGGTTTTACCTCCATTAACGTCTCCCTGCGCAAGAAGTTCAACCTCTACGCCAACGTGCGTCCGGTCATCTCCTTCAAGGGCACCAGAAGCCGTTACGACAACATCGACATCATCACAGTGCGTGAAAACACCGAAGGGATGTACTCGGGTGCAGGTCAGAAGCGCAGTGATGACAACAAGAGTGCCGAGGCAATGAGCATCATCACCCGCGAAGGGGCCGAGCGCATCGTCAAGTTCGCCTTCGAGCTGGCCCGTCAGGAAGGGCGCAAGAAGGTCACCATCATCCACAAGGCGAACATCCTTAAGTCGACCTCCGGCCTGTTCCTCGAAGTGGCCCGTGAAATCGCCAGCCACTACCCGGATATCCAGAGCGAAGAGATGATCGTCGATGCCGCCTGCATGAATCTGGTGATGTACCCGGAGCGTTTCGATGTCATGGTCACCACCAACCTGTTCGGCGACATCCTCTCGGATCTTTGCGCCGGTCTGGTTGGCGGCCTTGGCATGGCGCCCGGCGCCAACATCGGCGATGGCGCCGCCATCTTCGAAGCGGTGCATGGCTCGGCACCGGATATCGCAGGCAAGAATATCGCCAACCCGACCTCGGTGATCCTCGCCTCCATTCAGATGCTGGAGTACCTCGGCATGCAGGATAAGGCAGAGCGGATCCGCGAGGCGGTACGAGCCACCATCGAATCCGGTGATCGGGTCACCCGCGATCTGGGTGGCACGGCTTCCACCAGCGAATTCACCCAAGCCATCATCGATCGCCTGTAAGCTAACCAATTGATTTTAAAAGGGAGCCTAGGCTCCCTTTTTTATATTTCCGAATCCTTTGCCACTCCCCAAACAGCAACTATGTTCAATAGAGAAGAAGAACAGGGAGTGTTTTTCATGAAGGGATACGGGTGCTATCTGGTGTCGGGTCTGCTGCTGGTGTGTGGCACTGCCAGTGCTTTCGAGCAGGATCAACAGACCCAAACCGCCAAACTGCCACAGCAGGAAAAACGGACTGCCACCGAGGTATGGCGCTCGAGCCTGAATACCAACGACCTACTCAAGGCACCCAAACCCCTGTCGTTTGGTATTGAAGTCTCCACCGACAACTTTGGTAATCAAAAGATCACCTCCTACCCGCAGCTCAATCTGACCCCGGAAAAGAGCGTCAGTCTGTCAGTTGAACGCTTCAGACCCAAGGTCAAGTTCAAGGCTGGCGGAATGAACACCGCCCTCAGGCTGAGAGGAGACGGGATAAAGATGCAATTCAATCCGGTCGACAAAACCATCCCGCTGCAGATAGAGATCAAGGTGACCGACGACGAATCTTCCCTGCGCCTCGATTACCGTTTCTGATTTTTCGAGCCCTGAATAGCAAAAGACCGGCAGGGTTCCCTGTCGGTCTTGGTATTTATCGTACGGGCTGAACGGCTACATCACGCCTTGGGCTCGAGTTTGGAGACCCAGTACTTGTTGTAAACATGCACGGTGATCTCTTCTCGATCGTGATAGAGCTGCTTGGCCTGGATCACGAACGCGTTGTCGATCTCCTTGAGCATCTCGCGCAGCACTTCGATGTTGTGTACCGATTCCGCATAACGCTTCTTCATCGGCAACTTGAGGTTGAACATCGCCTCCTGGCAGTCACCCTCACGGAACCAGTCCGCAATCATGTGAACGACCCGCGCCGGTTTATCGACCATGTCGCACACCAGCCAGTAGGTGTTCTTCTTGCTCGGACGCCAGACGAAACCGTCATCCCGGATATGCTTGACCTGACCGGTATCCATCAGGGATTGGGCCATCATGCCGTTGTCGACCGCCGTCACCATCATGCCACGACGCACCAGCTGATAGGTCCAGCCACCCGGGCAGGCGCCCAGATCCACCGCCTTCATGCCTGAGCAGAGACGCACATCCCACTCTTCCCGCGGCACGAACACGTAAAACGCCTCCTCCAGCTTGAGGCTGGAGCGGCTCGGCGCATCGGCCGGGAAGCGCAGGCGCGGGATCCCCATGTGGAATCCGGAGTTGTTGAACGAATAGGAGTAGCCCAGCAACACGTGATCATTGGCCATGAAGAAGGCGTGGAACACCGGACGGTTTGGCGTCTCCTTCTTGGTCAGGATCTCGTTGCTGCGCAGCGCCTGACGCAGCGGCACGGTGAACTTGCGGCAGAAGGCCGACAGCTCTTTCGCTTCGTTGGTATCCGCGGTTTCGACCCGCAGATCACCGCAAATGGTGTAGTCACTCACCGCCTCAAGGATGGGGGAGATCCTGTCCGCGACATCCAGATCCTTCAGCTCATGGGTGACCACCAGCATCTGGCGGATGAAGATGAGCTCCCGGAATGGCAGCTTGCGAGCCAGCAGGTCCGCCTGCTCCTCGTCATACAGTTCGAAGATCACATAACCGCTGTCGTCCTTGACCCGGGCGAAACCGTAGCACTGCATGTTACCGGCACGCTCGGTGATCTCTGCAGCCGCCTCTTTCTCAAAACCGGGGCGGCAATAAAGCAGCAGATTATTCATTTTTTCCTCCAAGACGACAGCCAGCCCAGATCAGGGCCGCCCATCCCAACATAAAACAGAGGCCACCGGCCGGAGTAATCAACCCCAGCCCCTTGCTGCCAAGCAGCACCATGGCGTAAATACTGCCGGAGAATCCGATGATCCCCAGCACAAAAGCGGTGCCAGCCAGCTGGATCACCTTGCTACGCACACCACACCAGCCCAGAACCAGCAGGGCCAATGCGTGAAAAAACTGATATTGCACGGCGGTATTGAATGCCGCCAGACGCTCGGGTGTAATGCCGGTCGCCGCCAATCCATGGGCGCCATAAGCCCCCAGCATGGTGGCCGTCAACCCGAAGAGACCGGCCAGTATCAGCCAATGTCGATGGATCTGCATCCTCACAATCCCTCTCTCATCACGGCTGGCAATAAAACCAACCCTATCGTGCTATCCATGCCGGGCCACAAAATGGCTGATGGCCGCAGCTGCATGCTGCATATTCTCCTGCTCACTCACGCCACTGGCTTTTCGCGGTTTGAAACCATGATCACCATCGGTCAACCAATGGACCGATACGGCGGGTGAGAAGGGGAAATCGGCCAGTTCGGCGCGACTACCGAAGGTATCGCGCTCCCCCTGCAACAGCAGAGTTGGCACTGCAATATGCTTGAGTACCTCGCCTCGCCAGCTGTCGGGCTTGGCCGGAGGGTGGAAAGGATACCCGAGAATGAGCAATCCTGCAGCATTCATCTCACCCTCGCCTTCACGATACAGTTCCGCCGCCATCCGCCCGCCCATCGACTTGCCCGCCAGAAACAGCCGTGGATGGGCAAACTCGCGGATCATGTCGCGCCAATGGGCGAGCAGCACAGGCGCCCTGTCAGGTGGGCGGCGCTTGCCATCCTGGGCTCGCCTGGTCATGTAGGGAAAGTTGAAGCGCACCACTTCGATGTCGGGGCCAGCCAGCAGGCGTGACAACTCGGTAAGAAAGGCATGATCCATCCCTGCACCTGCCCCGTGGGCCAGCAAAATGCGAACGGGGGCATCAATTGCCCCCTCGCGGATCACATCAGGCATCGGCGAGCCTTGCCCTGCGACGCGCCTCTTCCTGCTCCACCAGCTCCAGCATCCAGTCGCGGAAGGCAACGATCTTGCCCTGATCCGACTGTTGCTCCTGGCACACCAGATAGAAAGCATTTTTGCTCACCAGCACCTGCTCGAACGGGCAGATAAGGCGACCAGCCTCAATCTCGGGCTGAGCCAGCACGCTGTGGCCAAGCGCCACCCCCTGGCCGTGGATCGCCGCCTGGATCACCATGGTGGAGTGGCTGAAGATGGGCCCCTGATTGACGTTGGGGGCATCGATATCGAGCTGGCGGAACCAGGCCTTCCAGTCGCGGCGGGAGGTATCGTGCAGCAGGGTATGAAGAGTCAAATCTTGCGGCGTACGCAGCGGTTTGGGCCCGGTCAGCAGCAAGGGGGAGCAGACCGGGATCAGGTACTCGGTATGCAGCTTGTCCGAGCGCAGACCCGGCCAGTTGCCGCGCCCGTAATAGATGGCCACATCCACATCGTCGGTCAACGACCCTTCGTCGAGATCGACCGCCTTGATCCGCACATCGATATCGGGGTGGCGCTCGCTGAACTTGACCAGCCGCGGCACCAGCCACTGGATGGCGAAACTCGGCTGCAAACTGACAGTCAACGCCCCCTTGGCACTGCGGGCCAGCAGCTTGTCGGTCGCTTCCGAGATGGAGGCAAAGATGTCCTTGATATCCAGAAAATAGCCCTGCCCCTCTTCGGTCAGCAACAAGGAACGGTTTTTGCGGCGGAACAACTTGATGCCAAGATACTCCTCCAGCGCCTTGATCTGGTGACTGATGGCAGCCTGAGTCACAAACAACTCTTCTGCTGCGCGGGTAAAGCTTAAGTGACGAGCCGCTGCTTCAAAGGCCTTGAGGGCATTGAGCGGGGGTAAACGACGAGACATGACACCAGCCGACGATGAGTTTTTCTAATGGGGCGCATTATAATTTGTCGGTTGCGGGTCGACCAGTGAATAAACATAATTCGCCCAGCAATCAGTCGTCATATGGCTCACATTTTCTACTACGTGTTGGTTTACATGTGTTTTTAGTGAGTCTTTCGACTGTGATTGTGGTGTTGTGTTTCTTCCTCTGCGGGAAGAGGGGCTCAAATCTCACCGGTTTGACCCAGTCTGTCATCTGAATGTGTTTGGCGCCTCCAGCTGGATGGCGCCTTTTTTCATCCCTTCTATACCTTGAACTGCCCCACCAGCTGCTGCTGTTTATCCGCCAGCGCAGAGAGCTCGCGACCATTTTCGGCGGAGGTCGCCGCCTCGGCCCGAATGGTGTGGCTCACATCGCGAATGTTGCTGACGTTGCGGTTGATCTCGTCCGCCACCCGGCTCTGCTCCTGCGCCGCTCGGGCAATCTGCTCGTTCATCTGATGGATGGTGGAGACCGACTGGATAATCTGCTCCAGCACCTGCACCGAGAGATCCACCTTGGCAAGCGTCTCGTCAGCCTGTCCATGACCATCGCGGATCGCCTTGACCACGGCGCCGGTACCGGATTGCAGTTGGCTGATCAGGGTCTGGATCTCGACGATGGCATTCTGGGTACGACCCGCCAGATTGCGCACCTCATCGGCCACCACGGCAAAGCCACGGCCCTGCTCACCGGCCCGCGCCGCTTCAATAGCCGCATTCAGCGCCAGCAAGTTGGTCTGCTCGGCAATTCCCTGGATCACGATAAGAATGTCATTGATGTTGTCGCTGTTGGCGGAGAGCCGCTCCACCACCGGCTGGGCATCGTTGATAATGGTCATCAGCTTGCGCATCGCCTCCTGGGTGTCGGCAACGACATATTTGCCCTCTTGCGCCGCGGCATCAGTGGTGTTGGCAGCCGCCACCGCCGAGCCGGCATTACCGGAGACCTGCAACGCGGTGGCGCTCAGCTCCTCAAATGCCGTCGCCACCAGATCGATCTCCTGATACTGGGCCTGCATGCCACTGCTGGTGCGCTCGGCCACTTGCGCGGCTCGCTCGGCACTGTTGCGCGTACCGGAGACGGTATCAATCACCTGACTGATGGTGGATTGCAACTTGTTGAGGAAGCTGTTGAACCACTTGGCCAGCTCGCCGATCTCGTCTTGCCGCTGGATCTCGATACGCTGGGTCAAATCCCCCTCACCACTGGCGATATCCTTGAGGCGGGCAACTACAGCGCGGATGGGTGCCACAATCTGGCGCGCCATCAACCAGATAAAACTCAGGGCAACCAGCGAGATCAGCACTCCGATCGACAGCTGCGAGACCACGCTGCGATTGGCTTCACTGGCCAGCTCATCTTGCAATTGCTGGGCCGAGGCCAGCACTACGGCCCGTGGCAATTCAATGTAGATGCCCCATTTACGGTCGGTGCCACGCATGGATACCGGGACAAAGGTCTGCAACAGGGTGCCATCGCTGCTCCAGCGAGTCAGCTCCTGACCCTGACTGAGCCAGCCTTTCAGCTCACTGGCCAGCCCCTGATACTTCTGATCCAGCCCACGCCCCATGGTCACATCGAACTCATCGGCTCCCGCCACGCGCCCCTCGTGACTGACCAGCAATATTCTGCCCTTGCCGTCATAGAGCTCCTTGTCCATGGTGCTGACCAAACTCTGCAAAGTGGCCAGCGAGATATCGACCCCGACCATCCCCAGCAAGTGCTCTTGCTCCAGCAAGGGCACTGTCACCGAGGTCATCAGTATCTTGTTGTCGCCAACATCATCGAGATAAGGTTCCAGCAGACAGAGGGCCCGGGTACGTATACTGCAGCGATACCATTCGTTTTCAACCCCACCGGCAGCGGTCGGGCTCTCGTCAGTCAGCACATCCTCATTCTGCACCTCGGGCACCAGCTGGCCATTGTCATAGGCCCAATAGCTGGAGAAGCGTCCTTCGTCATTTGAGCCCAGTTCCGTAGAGCCCTGATAGTTGCTGTCCTCCCCATCCAGCTGATCGGGCTCAAATACCGCATAGACGCCGAGCAGGTTGGTCGATGAGGCTGCCGCATCGTGCAATTGCTGATTGATAGCCCCGCGCAGCGCCTCCGAATGAACGAAGTTGTCGGCCGCATTCTTGCGCTGGAACAGCACGCTCTCGGCCAGCAGACTGGCACGAAAATAGGCTTCATCAAGATAGCTGGTCACCTTGGCGGCCTGCTCTGACCCCATCGCTTTCATCCTGTTTTCGGCTGACAGCTGTGCCTCATGCATGGTGGCTTGCCGCACCTGGGACTGCATCTTGCTCGCGTTATAAATAGAGGAGGTGACCAGCGCAGCGGCCGTGACCAGCAGACAGCAACCGGCGATCAGGGTAATCCGTCCCTGGACAGAAAGAGCATTCATGCCAATATTCCTACTTCATGCAGATACAGGTAGATTATCGACTTTATAAACAAAAACTTAACCATCTCATAGCAAATCCAGCGAGAGTTGGTTTACTTCTCCCTCCTTCGGTAGCCCGACTACCAGTCCCAGCAGACGTATCGAACGCCCTTGCGCCCGCAGCAGCCCTTCCTTGAGCAGTGGTGTGAACAATGCGGCCTGATAGCCCCCCTGGCTGCGATAGACGGTAGTCTGATGGAAGTCGGCAAACTTGAGTTTAATCCCCTGCCCCATCACCTGCTCGGCAGGACACGCCAGCTGAAATCGCCGTTCCAGCTCAGGCAGCAGTTGCTGCAATACCTTCAGACAGGCCTCTTCGTCACAGAGATCGCTTGCCAGGGTGGTCTCCACCCCGATGGTTTTGCGGATCCGGTGCGCCTGCACCGGCTGTTCATCTAGCCCCCAGATACGGGTCGTCAGCATTTCGCCCAGCTTGCCAAAGCGACGGCACAACTCCTCTGCCGACAAGGCTCGGGCATCTTCGCAGGTGTATAGCCCCTGCGCCTCCAGCCGCTCGGCAGTCTTGCGCCCCACCCCGGGCAGTTTGCCGAGTGGCAGCTGACAGACAAATTCGGCCACTTCGTCGGGACGAATGACAAACAGACCATCAGGCTTGCGCTGCTCCGAGGCGAGCTTGGCGAGAAACTTGTTGGGGGCGACCCCGGCCGAAGCGGTCAATCCCAGTTCGGTGACGATGGCTTGCCGGATCTCTTGCGCCATCAGGGTGGCGCTGCCACCACAACAGCGACTATGGGTCACATCGAGGTAAGCCTCATCCAGCGACAGCGGTTCAACCTGATCGGTATAGCGCAGGAAAATGGCCCTGAGCTGACGGGAGATATCCTTGTACACCGCCATTCGCCCCGGGATCAGTACCAGCGGTGGGCAGAGTTTTTTCGCCAGCGCGCTCGGCATGGCGGAGCGCACCCCGAACCGGCGCGCCACATAGTTGCAGGTCGAGATGACACCGCGCAGCTCGGACGCCCCCCCTATCGCAAGCGGAACTTCCCGCAATGCGGGGTTATCCCGCATCTCCACCGCGGCAAAAAAGCAGTCCATGTCGATATGGATGATCTTGCGCATACCACTGTATAAATAAACAGACATGGCATCATCTTACCCCAAGGATAACCGCAGCTCTATCTCTCTCGTTGCGGCTAAAATAGTAGACTCCAAGGAGACCTTTACTACCACAATGACAAGGAGCGTTCGGGATGAAATATCTTTGGTTGGGACTCTGTTTGCTACCGTTGACCGGCATCGGCAAGAACAACCCGACGGCAGAGTGCCGCTGGCTGTACGACCGGATTGAGATACTGGAACAGGCCATCAAGAAAGGAGACAAGCTCGGCACAGAGCAATAATTGGCACGCTGGAAAACTGAGTACAACAAAAAACAGTGCTCACAGTACGACTACTGAGCCGGACAAGATGGCGTGACCGACAACGGCAGATAACAAACGGGCCCCGATCAAGATGATCGGGGCCCGTTTTTCAAAGCATGACCAGCTTGATTCTGCAGCAGAGTGCGCTCAAGGCAGAACCATAGGGCCAGCGACAGTGGCCGCCACTTCATCCCCACGCAGCACCCGGACCAGTTCAAGCGCAAACTCGATGGCACTGCCCGGCCCCTGGCTGGTGATAAGGCGATGAGCCTCATCCCTGACTACCCGCTCATGTGACAGCTGCGATGTCGGTAGTCGGGGCTGAAAGCCGGGATGACAGGTGACGATGGCACCATCCAGCAGGCCGTGATGTTGCAACACCACCACAGGGGCGGCGCAGATGGCTGCACGCCAGCGGCCAAGAGCGGCCTGCTCTTTGAGCAGATCGATGGCCAGCGGGGTATCGCGGATCACTTCGCTGCCGGGCAAACCGCCAGGCACCACGATGGCTTCAAAGTCCCGATGGGTCAGCTCGCCGATATGACAATCGGCCACCAGCTGTACCCCGCGCGATGCCTTCACCTGCCGAGACCCGGCAGGGCAGCAAGAGGCCAGCACCACCTCGATGCTGGCGCGCACCAGGGTATCGACAATCGCGACCGTCTCTATCTCTTCCGACCCGGGGGCCACCAGCACCAGTACACTCACGTTCGCCTCCTTGCAGCTTGCTCTGCCATGTAAAAGATCAGACGGCCTGACTCTTCTCTTTAATCGCCTGATAGAGACCCTGATTGACCGGTACGGCAATGCCATGCCGGGCAGCCTTGGCCAGCAGGAAGCCGGTGATGGCCTCAATCTCGGTCTCGCGTCCCAGCTCCATATCCTGATGCATGGAGGAGTAATTGTCAGCGGTCAGTTCCACCACTGTCATCACCCGACGCAGCAACTCCTCTGCCGTTGTTGCAACTCCTTCGGCGCACATCACATCCGCCACCTCCACGCAGATCTGCTGCAGGGCATCGGCAAAACGGGGGCCAGCCAGCTCGCCATTTTTCAGCTTGTAGAGGGCCGTCAGGGGATTGATAGCACAGTTGATGGCCAGCTTTTGCCACTGGCGCACCAATACCTGTTCATCCCAACCAGCCTGGCCCAGTGCCAGCGCCAGCTCATCCGCGAGCGCGGCGTGGGCCTTGGCTGCGTCGTTGATCGGGCCAAGCCAGGTTTCACCCTTGCCAGTATGACGGAAGACAAAATGGCCGCACTGCATGGCGCCATGGCTGGTGACACCGGCAATCACCGGATTGTGCGGGAACATCTCGACCACCTGCTCGGCAATGCCCATCCCGTTGTGCAGCAGCACGATCGGCACGCCGGCATCCAGCTTACCCACCAGGGGTGTCAGTGCGGCAATCACCTGACTGGCCTTGGTCATCACCAGCAGACGCTGGATCTTGCCGGGTTTGCTGACAAATCCGCGCTCGATATTGAGCAACTGAACATGCCCCTCCAGCGAGGTGAAGTCGATCCCCGGATGGAGCGTGGACTTATGATGTTCGCGCAACAAGACACGGGTAGATTGACCACTCAGGGTCAGCAGGGAGGCAAAAACGCCGCCGAGGGCGCCACAACCCAACAGTGACCACTTCGGAGTAACGGGTGGAATAACGGGCTGTCGGGAATTTTTTAATCCGCTTGGCATGGTGTGACTCTGTCAGGGTAAGGGTTGCAATCCTCTCAACCTGTTACCGGGGATAAGTGAAGATGTCGCTGGTGGACACTAACGGGTCCACCCGTCCTGTGCGCAGGGGATTCTAGCAGAGCAACCCCATCAAAATCAGCAAATTTGCCCGTTTTCTGGTAGATTTGCCCCCCGATAACGCAACATGAGGAGCTTTGGCTATGCCGTCATTCGATATTGTCTCTGAAGTCAAAATGAACGAGGTGTTGAACGCAGTCGACAACGCCAATCGTGAACTGGCCACCCGTTTCGATTTTCGTGGGGTAGAAGCCAGCTTCGAGTTGAACAAGGAAGAGGTAAAACTGGAAGCCGATGCCGATTTCCAGCTCAAGCAGATGGTCGAAATCCTGCGCGGTGCCCTGCTCAAGCGCAACATCGAAAACAGCTCCATGGAAGTGGGTGACTCCGTTCACTCCGGCAAACGCTTCCACCTGACCGTAAAATTCAAGCAGGGGATCGAGAAAGAGATCGCCAAGAAGCTGGTCAAGCTGATCAAGGACTCCAAAATCAAGGTACAGGTCGCCATCCAGGGTGATGAAGTACGTGTCACCGGCAAGAAGCGTGACGATCTGCAAGAGACCATGGCACTGGTCCGTGGCGCCGAACTGGGCCAACCGATGCAGTTTCAGAATTTCCGCGACTGATGATGGGAGAGAAGGGCTCTCCCTTCTCCTCTTCTTTAATCGTCCGAGCATAAAAAAACCGGAGCAAATGCTCCGGTTTTTTGTTCCCCAAGTTTTATTAGAACTTGTAGGTAACAGAGAAGTAGTGGCTGAAGCCGGTGCTCTTCCACGGGGTACCGTCGTAGGCTTTGGAGCCATCTTTGGTACCGTAGGCATCCATGAAATACTTCAGGCCATAACCAACCGCGTAGCGATCGGAGTGCCAGTAGATACCGTGGAAGGTGGCCAGGTTGTCGCTGGTACGGTCAGCACGGTCATGGGTATCCAGGCCGAATTGATAATCCAGATAACCCTGGTAGGAGACAAAGCTGCCATTGCCGAAGGTATAGAAAGGCTTGAACCAGTTCATGGAGAACTGATAACCGTTCCACTCACCTTCTTCTTCGGTGAAGAACTGGTTCTCGGTGGCGTGACGTGCATACAGGTTCATGCCAACCTTGCCAAACCAGGGAACCATCACATCGGCACCCAGACCCAGCTGGTTTTCCATCTGCTTGTCACCAACGTTGTTCAGGTTGGCAATGTAAAGCTCTTGCACAGGACCAAAGGAGAGATCTTTACCTGTCAGCGCATCCAGAGACATACGCGGTGCAAACTTCATGAACAGGTTCTGACCATGGTGTTTATTGCTGTGACGGGAGTCGAAAATATCGAATACGTCGACGTAACCGTACAGGTCAAACAGGCCGGAGCGACCACCGAACTCCATCTCAAAATAGGTATCGTTGTAGTCCTCTTCACCGGTAGTGAAAGGGCGCTGGTCGATGGTGTGCATGACGTTGAACTGCATCCACTTGTAGTCATTCTTGTGGATATCACCGCTGTAGTCAGCAGCGAAGGCCGGGGTAGCGGCAGCAGCCAGCAGACCGGCAGCGATCAGAGTCTTGGTAAATTTGGCCATTTTATTGGTCTCTTGTGCGTTAGTTGAGGTTTTCCGTAGCCTGCCCACAAGGAGCGAGAGGGATTCTAATCAAATAAAATTGGGGGTGAAACAACTTCTCGGGAACTTTATCCGGAAGTGTGAATCTAATCACCCCCGATTCTACGCAAACGCTTGCTATTTGTCAGCCGTTGAGAGCAACTCACTCCCTTTTCTGGCGACAAGCACAATCAACAACAACACGGGCAAGCCCAATAAACTGGTTCCGACAAAGAAAGCACTGTAGCCAATCTGCTCCACAACCTGTCCGGAAAAACCGGCCAGCAACTTGGGTAGCAGCAACATTACTGAGCTGAACAGGGCGTACTGAGTGGCCGAAAATGCCACATTGGTCAGGCTGGAGAGATAGGTCACGAAGGCCGCGGTGGCGATGCCGGCGCTGAGGTTATCGAGCGAAATGATCAGGGTCAGCAGCTCCAGGTTGTGACCAACCTGATGGAGCAGGGCAAACAGCAGGTTGGTGCTGGCAGTGAGCAGCGCCCCCAAGAACAGGATGCGCAGCGTGCCGAAGCGCATCACCAGCACGCCCCCCAACGCAGCGCCCACCAGCGTCATGATGACGCCAAACACCTTGGTAATGGTGGCAACCTCAGTCTTGCTGAACTGCATATCCACATAGAAGCTGTTGGACATCACCCCCATCACCACATCGGCAACCCGATAGCAGGCGATCAGAGCCAGGATCAGCAGCGCCGAGCTGCCATAGCGACGAAAGAAGTCAGCAAACGGACACCAGACCGCCTCATAGCCCCAGGCCCCCGCACTCGCCAGCAGCGCAGGCCACCCTTTTTCCAGGAGCTGCGCCTTGCGTTCGGCCTGTTGTTTGCCCTGCTCGGCCAGATCGATTTCCGGCTCGTGGCAAAACAGCGTGGTGATGACCCCGAGTGACATCAGACCCGCCATCACCAGATAGGTAATCTGCCAGCCACGATAGTCATAGCCGCTGTTGCTGCCAAACCAGGCTGCCAGCGCCAGCGCACCGGCGCCCGCCATGATCATCGCCAGTCGGTAGCCAGTCATGTAGGAGGCAGCCATCGCCGCCTGCAGCCGCTCGGGGGCGGATTCGATGCGGTAGGCATCGATAACGATATCCTGAGTCGCCGAGGCAAAGGCCACCAGCAGGGCAAACATCGCTAGCTGGGCCAGCTCGGTCTTGGGATCGCAGAACGCCATGCCGACCAGCGCAGCGGCAATCAGCAACTGGGAGAAGAACATCCAGCTACGGCGACGCCCCAGCAGCGTGGAGAGCAACGGCAGCGGCATGCGATCCACCAGCGGCGACCACAGCCATTTAAAGCCATAGGCGAGCGCCACCCAGCTCATATAGCCGATATCGGTCAGACTGACATCGGCCTCGCGCAACCAGAATGAGAGGGTACCGAACACCAGTAGCAGCGGCAGACCCGATGAAAACCCCATGGCAAAGAGAATAAACACCCGAAATTCGAGATAGACGGCGAGGGACTCTCTCCAGCTTGGTTTGCGGATCATGTTCAACTACCTGACGACTTTGGAAAAGTGCGTCATTTTGGCAGGTTGATGGCAGATAGCCAAGGCGAGCAAAAAGATAGGCAAAAGAAGCCCGGATAGAGAAAAGGCTCATCCCGAACGGGATGAGCCTTGTATTGTGGCCTGACGAGGGCGAGGTGACGAACCGCGTCCGGCGAGGATTACTTGCCCGCTTTCTTGTCGACTTTCTTGTCTGCCGGAGTTTCTGCCAGCAAGACCACCTTCTTCAGAATGATGGGACTGGTCGGCACATCGTTGGCACGCAGAATGGGGCTGTAACCGGTCTGTACCTGAGCCAGCTTGTCCAACACCTCCATCCCCTGAACCACCTGACCGAACACGGTATAACCCGCAGAGCCACCGGCGTTGAGGTTATTGTTGTCGACCAGATTGAAGTAGAACTGGCGAGTAGCGCTGTCGACCGCCTGGGTGCGAGCCATGGCGATGGAGCCACGCTTGTTGGGCAGACCGCCACGCGACTCGTTGACTACAGGCTCATAAGTCGGCAATTGCTGGAACTGCTGGTTGTAGCCCCCACCCTGCACCACGAAATCCTGGATCACCCGGTGGAAGATGCTGCCGTCATAGCTGCCATCAGCCACGTAGCGCAGGAAGTTCTTCACCGTCTGGGGCGCCTGCTTGGACGCCAGCTCCACCACGATATTGCCGTGGTTGGTCTCCATTCTGACTTTCGGGCCAGCGAACGCCAGCGGGGCGATCAGCATGGCCAGCAACCAGAGTTTTTTCATCATCAGACCCCTGCACCGTTCGGTTGACCTTTCAGGTAACCGCGCAGCGCATCATCCGCCATGATCTGCTGCAGCACGCTACCCAGTTGCAGGTTCAGTGTAGACTCCAGGTCGGCCATGCTTGGCTCGCTCGGGCTCTCCTTGCTGGAGGACATGTTGAACTGCTTGGTCAGACGGTTGCCCTGGAAATCAGCGATCACCTGCAGGCTGACGCGGGACTTGGTGACATAGGTAAAGGTCTTCTCTTCCACATTGACTGCGGCGTTGGAGATCACCAGCGTCAGGTTGGTGGTGCCACTGTTGCCCACTTCCAGACCCTGGCTGCGCAGCCCTTCGGCCAGCCGCTCGGCCATCAGCAGGTTGAGCGGACGCTCACTGTTGACCAGCACGGGCGCTTTCTCTTTATGTTTGATGGAGAAGACGTAGGCAGCCTCACGCTTGTCTACCCCTTCCATGGTGATGCGATTGCCAGAGTAGTATTGCTGGTTGGCGGGGATCACCTGCGGATTGAGCAGCGCGGTCTCCGGCCAATGAGTTGCACACCCGCCCAGCATCAGGGCGGCCAGCAGCAAGAGTGACTTTTTCATCATGGTTTCCTTTGGCTTTAGCGTTTGATGGCTTTCAAAATAACGAATTTGCTGTTCGACGCAACGACTTGTGCGTTGGCAAACAAGCGCTTGAGTTTGTTGTGATAGTCCAGATGACGGTTGCCTACTATCCAGAGTTCCCCCCCCTGAGGCAACACCCGGTGCGCATCGCTGAACATCTGCCAGGCGATATGATCGGTGATCGCCTGCAGCTGATGGAAAGGAGGGTTGCAGAGGATCCGATCCGCCGAGCCGACCGCCACGCCATCGAGACAGTTATTGACCATAAAGCGGGCGCGCGGCAGTGCATCGGGCAGATTGTGCTCGACGTTGAGCTGTGCCGAGGCGACCGCCATATAGGATTCATCGATAAAGGTCACCTCCACCTCGCTGTCTTTGGCGAGCAGCGACAGACCCAGCACCCCGTTGCCACAGCCCAGATCGATCACCTTGCGGGCACTGTGGATGGGCAGGTTGTCCAGCATAAAGCGGGCACCAATATCGAGACTGGTGCGCGAGAAGACGTTGGCATGGTTGTGGATGAGCATGCCACTCCCCTCCAGTGGCCAGACAGTCGGGAAGGGGTTGGCCAGCGCGGGACGTTGTGCCTGCGGCTCGCAGTGAATGAGGCGCGCCTTCTTCCAGGCCAGCGAGGTACGGGTAGGCCCCAAATACTTCTCGAACAACTTGAGGGTAGAGGTATGAATATCCTTCGCCTTGCCGGCAGCGATAACGCGGGTTGCCGGTGTCACCACCGCACGCAATGCCAGCAGTTGCTGCTCCAATAGAGCCTGATATTTGGAGACCTTGATCACCACCAGCGCAGGGGCATCGGGCAGCGGCGCCAGCGCATCCTGCAAGCGGATCCCGCCTGCATCCAGTCCGTTTTCGGCCAGATTGGCCAGGGTCGCCCGCTCACTGATGTAAGAGTCGGTGACGCAGCAGGGGGAGTGCGGATGCATATAGGCGGCCAGCGCGCCAAAGCCATCATTCATGATGATGACGGGGCCCGCCTGCTCGAGGGGAGACTCCGCCAGGGTATTGATCAGATATTCGTCAGCCGCATCCCAGGCTTGCAGGGTCTCCTGACTCTGGCGCGGATAGCGGTAGAGCGTGAGCTGGCAATGGGGAGTGTCGAGAAGGGTTTGCATAAGAAGAGTCCAACCTCGGCTTGATTCGTGTATACAGGCGCCAGGGGCGACGCAAAGTGGCGCTATTCTAGCGAGGAGCAGGAATTTCACCAGTTCGGAGCGTGCCAATGAACGGATAGCAGGCGATTTTCCTTTTGCGGGGGCTTATTCCACACCTAGACAGCCGATAGAATGGCCCGACATTCACTCTGGAAGCTGATCCTATGACCATCCAACAACTGATTGAAGCCAAGCTGACGGCAGCCCTCTCCCCCACTCTGCTGGAAGTGATCAACGAGAGCCACATGCACCGAGTGGAGCCGGGCTCTGAGAGCCACTTCAAGGTGGTGATCGTCAGCGAACAGTTTGCGGGTCAGCGCCTTCTCTCTCGCCATCGTCAGGTCAACGCCATCCTGGCCGATGAACTGGCCGGCGCTGTCCATGCACTTGCACTGCATACCTACACGGCAAGCGAGTGGCAGGAGAAGGGTAAGGCACCACGCACACCAGCTTGTGTTGGCAACCCCTCGCACTCCTGAACGGCTAGCTGTCACCCATTGCTCTGACCCACCACCCTGTGGGTGACAAACAAACAAAAATTAAACAAAAAGCCGCCAGCCTGCTGATCCTGACAACCATAAATAGGTATTTAATTCAGTTTTCCCTGGCGGCTTAGTCACAGCCTTACACAAGCATACCCCCATGGGGGTATTAAAATAAAAAAACCTTTAAAACCACAGCTTACAAGGAATTCAGGGGTTATTCATTGCAGGTTAATTTTGTGATGACGCAGGGATTTTGCCTATTTGGCATGGCAGAAAATGGGCCTTAAGTGGTAGACTCAAGCGCTTTTGAGTGACCTCGCATGTTGAATAATTGCTGAGCCTGACCAACCGGCGCAGCCACAACAGCGACTCATTCAACCACCCGTCGTGATGTATTTCTCGGCGCTAACCAACCTCTCTTCCCGTAACGGTAGTGCAATTAAGTATGATTACAATCAAAAGAGGACTGGACATCCCCGTGCTGGGTGCGCCAGAGCAAGTAATCTACGATGGCCCCGCCATCACCCGTGTTGCTACACTGGGCGAGGAGTTCGTGGGGATGCGACCTACTATGTTCGTCAAAGTAGGTGATCGCGTCATCAAAGGTCAGGAGCTCTTCGAAGACAAGAAGAATCCCGGCGTTAAATTCACGGCCCCCGCCACCGGCGTAGTTTCAGAGATCAACCGTGGAGCCAAACGTGTGCTCCAGTCAGTGGTCATCGACCTCGACGGCTCCGATGAGCAGGTGACCTTCGAGCATTTTGCCTCTTCCGAGCTGGCCAAGCTCGAGCGCAGCAAGGTGCAAGAGATCCTGGTTGCATCAGGTCAGTGGATAGCACTGCGCACTCGCCCGTTCAGCAAAGTCCCTGCGGTTGGCTCAGCCCCGCGCGCCATCTTCGTGACCGCGATGGACACCAACCCGCTGGCTGCCGATGCCGAGCTGATTATCAAGGAACAGCCGCAGGCCTTCCTCGATGGTCTTGCCGTATTGACCCGCCTGACCGACGGCACCGTCTATGTCTGTAAAGGCGAAGGCAGTCTGCCTCACTCCTCTTTGGCTCAGGTCAAGGAAGAGATCTTCGTCGGTCCGCACCCTGCCGGTCTGCCGGGTACCCATATCCACTTCCTGGATCCGGTCAGCAGCACCAAGGTGCAGTGGCACATCAACTATCAGGATGTGATCGCATTCGGCAAGCTGTTCACCACCGG
This sequence comes from Aeromonas sp. 603607, assembly GCF_049171595.1. NCBI lineage: Bacteria > Pseudomonadati > Pseudomonadota > Gammaproteobacteria > Aeromonadales > Aeromonadaceae > Aeromonas > Aeromonas sp. 603607. The sequence continues at coordinate 30,592 of NZ_JAAKOV010000017.1, read as the reverse complement.
TCAGATCTGCACCGACAAGGTGATCGCCCTGGCCGGCCCGAATGTGCTCAAGCCGCGTCTGCTGCGTACCCGTCTGGGGGCCTGCATCAGCCAACTCACCAACAATGAGCTGCGTGCCGATGAAAACCGCGTCATCTCCGGTTCCCTGCTGAGCGGCGCCAAGGCTGAGGGTGTTCACGACTATCTGGGTCGTTACCACAATCAGGTCTGTGCACTGGGCGAGGGTCGCGAGAAAGAGTTCCTGGGCTGGATCAACCCCAGTGCCAACAAGTTCTCCATCACCCGCACCACCCTCTCTCATCTGATGAAGGGTCGCCTTATCAACTTCACCACCACTACCAACGGTAGTGACCGTTCCATGGTGCCTATCGGCAACTATGAACGGGTGATGCCACTCGACATCCTGCCCACCCTGCTGCTGCGGGACATGATCTCCGGCGATACCGACGGTGCGCAAGCACTGGGCTGCCTGGAGCTGGATGAGGAAGATTTGGCCCTCTGTACTTTCGTTTGCCCCGGCAAGACCGAGTACGGCCCTATCTTGCGTGAGTGCCTGACCAAGATTGAACTGGAAGGTTAAGCGATGAGTTTCAAGCAACTTCTTGAAAATATGGAACATCACTTCGAACCGGGTGGAAAGTACGCCAAGTACTACGCCCTGTTCGAAGCGGCGTACACCCTGTTCTATACCCCGGGTAGCGTTACCCGCAATGCCGCCCACGTCCGTGATGCGCTCGATCTGAAGCGCATGATGATCATGGTGTGGCTGGCCGTGTTCCCGGCCATGTTCTGGGGCATGTACAACGTTGGCAACCAGGCCATCGCCGCCATTGCCCACATGGGCTCGGCAGCCGGTGCCAGCAGCTGGCAATATGCCCTGGCCACCATGCTGGGTGCCTCCCTCGATCCGGCTGTTGCCGGTATCGGCAGCAAGATGCTGATTGGCGCCACCCACTTCTTCCCGATCTACATCACCGTCTTCTTTGTCGGTGGTTTCTGGGAAGTGCTGTTTGCCATGGTGCGCAAGCACGAGATCAATGAAGGCTTCTTCGTGACCTCCATCCTGTTTGCCCTGATCGTGCCGCCCGAGCTGCCCTTGTGGCAAGCTGCGCTGGGCATCACCTTCGGTGTGGTAATGGCCAAGGAAGTGTTCGGTGGTACCGGCAAAAACTTCCTGAACCCTGCGCTGGCAGGTCGTGCGTTCCTGTTCTTCGCCTACCCGGGCCAAATCTCCGGTGACGCAGTCTGGGTTGCCGTTGATGGCTACTCCGGTGCAACCGCGCTGAGCCAATGGGCTCAGGGCGGCCAGATGGCGCTGATCAACGGTGCCACCGGTCAGGCTATCAGCTGGATGGACGCTTTCCTTGGCAACCTGCCGGGTTCCATCGGTGAAGTCTCCACCCTGATGATCCTGCTGGGTGCGGCCATGATCGTCTATATGCGCATCGCCTCCTGGCGCATCATCGCCGGCGTGATGGTCGGTATGATCGCCACTTCCCTGCTGTTCAACGTCATCGGTTCCGATACCAACCCCATGTTCAACATGCCGTGGCACTGGCATCTGGTACTGGGTGGCTTCGCCTTCGGTATGGCCTTCATGGCGACCGACCCTGTCTCCGCCGCCTTTACCAACAAGGGCAAGTGGTGGTACGGCGCCCTGATCGGCGTGATGGTCGTGCTGGTTCGCGTGGTCAACCCTGCGTTCCCGGAAGGCATGATGCTGGCCATTCTGTTTGCAAACCTGTTTGCTCCCCTGTTTGACCACTTCGTCGCTCAGGCAAACATCAAGCGGAGGATTGCTCGTGGCGTTTAATAAAGACTCAACCTTCGGCACCATCAGCGTGGTCACCGGCCTCTGTCTGGCCTGTTCCATCGTGGTATCCGTTGCTGCCGTTGGCCTGCGTTCTACCCAAGAGGAGAACAAGGCGCTGGATAAACAGAGCAATATTCTCTCCGTAGCCGGCGTGGACATCAGCGATGTAGCCAAGCGCGATCTGGCCAAGCTGTATGGCGACAAGATCGAAGCCCGTCTGGTGGATCTCGCCACCGGTAACTTTGTTGACGGCGATGCCGACAACTTCGATACCAAACAGGCGGCCAAAGATCCGGCGCAAAACATCCGTCTGGCTGCTGCCGAGGACAAAGCTGGCCTGCGCCAGATCTCCAAGCTGGTTCCGGTGTTCTTCGCCAAGGATGCCGATGGCAAGATCGACAACATCATCCTGCCCATCTACGGTCAGGGTCTGTGGTCTACCATGTATGCCTTCGTCGCGGTTGCCGCTGATGGCCAGACCATCAAGGGCATCACCTACTATGACCACGGTGAAACCCCTGGTCTGGGCGGTGAAATCGAAAATCCGGCCTGGCGCGAGCTGTTTGTCGGCAAGAAGCTGTTCGATCAGGATGGCATGCCGGCGCTGCGCGTCATCAAGGGTCACGCTCCGGCGGGCTCCGAGCACGAGATCGACGGTCTCTCCGGTGCTACCCTGACCGGTAACGGTGTACAGCATACCTTTGACTTCTGGATGGGTCCCAAGGGCTTCGGTCCTTTCCTGGCCAAGGTTCGTGCAGGAGAAATCAACAATGGCTGACAAGAGCGAAATGAAGAAGTTGCTGTTGACTCCAGTGCTGGGCAACAACCCCATCGCCTTGCAGGTGCTGGGTGTCTGTTCCGCACTGGCGGTTACCAGCCAGATGAAGACAGCGTTTGTAATGACCCTTGCGGTCATGGCGGTCACCGCCTTCTCAAACCTGTTCATCTCCCTGATCCGCAACCAGATCCCGAACAGCGTGCGGATCATTGCCCAGATGGCGATCATCGCCTCGCTGGTTATCGTGGTTGACCAGGTGCTCAAGGCGTATGCCTATGACATCTCCAAGCAGCTGTCAGTCTTCGTCGGTCTCATCATTACCAACTGTATCGTGATGGGCCGCGCCGAAGCCTACGCCATGAAGAGCGCGCCGCTCCCCTCCTTCCTGGATGGTATCGGTAACGGTCTGGGCTATGGCGCCATTCTGCTGAGTGTCGCGACCGTGCGTGAACTGCTGGGCTCCGGCACCTGGTTTGGCATCGAGCTGCTGCCGCTGGTGAACAACGGTGGCTGGTATGTACCCAACGGCCTCCTGCTGCTGCCGCCGAGTGCATTCTTCATCATTGGTCTGATCATCTGGGGCGTGCGCACCAAGGATCCCAAGCAGGTGGAGGCGAAGGATTAAGGTATGGAACACTATCTGAGTCTGTTGATTAAATCGATCTTCATCGAAAACCTGGCACTCTCCTTCTTCCTGGGGATGTGTACCTTCCTGGCGGTATCCAAGAAGGTCAAGACCTCCATGGGTCTGGGTATTGCCGTTATCGTGGTGCAAACCATCGCCGTACCGGTCAACAACCTGATCTACAACTACGTGCTGAAGGCCGGAGCTCTCTCCCCTGACCTGGATCTGAGCTTCCTGAGCTTCATCACCTTTATCGGGGTGATCGCAGCGCTGGTACAGATCCTGGAGATGGCGCTGGACAAGTACTTCCCGGCTCTCTACAACGCGCTGGGCATCTTCCTGCCGCTCATCACCGTGAACTGCGCCATCTTCGGTGGCGTCTCCTTCATGGTGCAGCGTGACTACACCTTCGTGGAGTCTGTGGTCTACGGCGTGGGCTCAGGGGCAGGCTGGATGCTGGCGATCGTTGCGCTAGCGGGTATCCGCGAGAAGATGAAGTACTCCGATGTCCCGGAAGGCCTGCGTGGTCTGGGCATCACCTTCATCACCGCCGGTCTGATGGCGCTGGGCTTCATGTCCTTCTCTGGTATCTCCCTGTAATCGGCTTTCCTGCAATCAGAAAGGAACGATAGATGGAAATTATTTTGGGTGTGGTCATGTTTACCGTGATCCTGCTGGCACTGGTGGCAGTCATTCTGTTCGCCAAGTCCAAGCTGGTGACCGCGGGCGACGTGACAATCAGCATCAATGGTGACCCGGCCAAGGCTGTGACCAGCCCGGCCGGTGGCAAGCTGCTCGGCGTGCTGGCTGGCAGCGGTATCTTCGTCTCCTCCGCCTGTGGCGGCGGTGGCTCCTGCGGCCAGTGCAAGGTACGGGTGAAATCCGGTGGCGGCGACATTCTGCCGACCGAACTGGATCACATCAGCAAGGGCGAAGCCCGTCATGGCGAGCGTCTGGCCTGTCAGGTTACCGTTCGCTCCGACATGGATATCGAACTGCCGGAAGAGATCTTCGGGGTGAAGAAGTGGGAATGTACTGTTATCTCCAACGATAACAAGGCCACCTTCATCAAGGAGCTCAAGCTGCAGATCCCCGATGGCGAGAGCGTACCGTTCCGCGCCGGTGGTTATATCCAGATTGAAGCCCCGGCTCACCACGTGCACTACAAGAACTTCGATATTCCCGAGGAGTATCGCGGTGACTGGGATCGCTTCAAGATCTTTGAGCTGGAGTCCAAGGTCGATGAGCCAATCATCCGTGCCTACTCCATGGCCAACTATCCGGAAGAGTTCGGCATCATCATGCTGAACGTGCGTATCGCGACCCCGCCCCCGAGCAACTGGACTGCCCCTCCGGGACAGATGTCCTCCTACATCTTCAGCCTGAAGGCTGGCGACAAGGTGACTATCTCCGGTCCGTTCGGTGAGTTCTTCGCCAAGGATACCGATGCCGAAATGGTATTCATCGGTGGTGGTGCAGGTATGGCGCCGATGCGTTCCCATATCTTCGACCAGCTGCGTCGCCTGAAGTCCAAGCGCAAGATGAGCTTCTGGTACGGTGCCCGTTCCAAGCGCGAAATGTTCTATGTCGAAGACTTTGACATGCTCGCCGCCGAGAACGAGAACTTCACCTGGAACGTCGCCCTGTCTGATCCGCAACCGGAAGACAACTGGGACGGCTACACCGGCTTCATCCACAACGTGCTCTACGAGAACTATCTCAAGAACCACGAAGCACCGGAAGATTGCGAGTTCTACATGTGTGGACCTCCGGTGATGAACGCTGCCGTCATCAACATGCTCAAAGACTTGGGCGTTGAAGACGAAAACATCCTGTTGGATGACTTTGGTGGTTAATCCATGCACAGTGTTGTAAAGACCTGGCTAGCCTTCGGGCTAGCCTTTTTCTTGACTGGGTGCGGTCAGGAGACGGTCCAATCCAAACCGGAGATCCACATCACCGGTAGCACCATGGGCACTTACTACTCCATCAAGGTGGCGGACAGCGCCATCAGCGATCCGGCCAAGCTTCAAGCTGAGGTGGATGTGTTGCTGGAGCGGGTCAACGACCAGATGTCGACCTATCGCCCCGATTCCGAACTGTCGCGCTTCAACCAGAGCCGTGACAACAAACCGGTTGTGGTATCCCGCGATACCGCACGGGTCGTCACAGAGGCCATTCACATTGGCCGTGAGAGCCAGGGGGCGCTGGACGTCACCGTTGGCCCCTTGGTCAATCTGTGGGGCTTTGGCCCGGACAAGAAGCCGACCAAGGTTCCCTCCGACGAGCTGATCACCCAGACTCGCCAGAAGACCGGTCTGGGCAACCTGCACGTCATCACCTCGGTGGATGCCGATACCCTGCAAAAAGATATTCCGGACCTCTACGTCGATCTCTCCGCCATCGCCAAGGGCTTTGGTGTGGACAAGGTAGCCGAGTATCTGGAGTCACTGGGTGCGCGCAACTATCTGGTGGAGATTGGCGGCGAGCTGCGGATCAATGGCGTCAACGGCAAGGGTCACCCCTGGCGCGTGGCCATCGAGAAGCCCACCGCAGGCACCGGCACGGTGCAAGAGGTGATCGTGCCCGGTGACAACGGGGTGGCCACCTCCGGCGATTACCGCAACTACTATGAACTGGATGGTCAGCGCTTCTCCCACACCATAGATCCGCGCAGCGGCAAGCCGATCCAGCACCGTCTGGTGTCGGTCACCGTGATCCACCCCTCCTGCATGACCGCAGACGGGTTGGCCACCGTGTTTATGGTGATGGGGACCGAGAAAAGCCTGGCCTATGCCAACGAGCGCGGCCTGGCGATCTTCGTGATCACCAAGACGGACAATGGCTTTGAAGAGGCTTACTCCGATGCCTTCAAGCCCTATCTGGTCAAGAAGTAAGAGGTAGAGATGCAGATTTTTCTGATCACCTTCGGGGTATTCATGCTGGTGATAGCCGCCATGGCTATCGGTTACATCTTCCAGAAGAAGACCATCTCCGGCTCCTGTGGCGGTCTGGGTAGCGTCGGCATCGAGAAAGAGTGCGATTGCCCGGAACCCTGCGACAACCGCAAGAAGAAGATGGCCAAGGAAGAGGCCCGTCGCAAGATGCTGGAAGAGAACCGCATCATCTGATGACTCTGGTTTTTCGGTAAACAAAAGCGCGCCATCGGCGCGCTTTTTACTGGGCGTTATCTTGCGTTAACGGTCAGGGCTGACGTTCGATATAGAGGATCACTTCGCCAAGATGGATACCGAACTTGCTGATCTCGGCACGATTGATCAGACGATCTTCGTCCAGCAGGTACATCCAGTCATCGAAGCTCACCCGCACCACCTCGCCATCCGGCAGCACCAGATCGAGCTGATAACGCCAGTTGAGGGCAAACCCTTGGCTTTTACCCATCGCCTCTCCCACCACATCGGAAGCAGTACCTCGCCAGTGACCGTCAGCCCCCTTGCTCAGATACCAGGTACGGGTCTGTTGGCGGCCATCATCAAAGTAGAACTGCTCGAACAGCTCTCCCTTGCCATCTTTCCAACGACCCACCATCTCGACCCGAAAGCGACTGGTCACTTCGCCGCTGCGATCGGTTACCAGGCCGTGAGCCACCAATTTGCCGTTGAAGAAACGAGCGAGATCCCAGTTTGGCCCCTGCCCACGATAGTCATCGAGACTGGCACCACAGCCACTCAGCAGCAAAAAGGGGAGCAACAGCAACAAGCGGTATGCACGATAGAAAAACATTGGAAACTCCATGTTCAGGGTTGGCCACGCAGGCGGCGGGTCAGGGCGGGATCGCGGCTGTTGTCAGCCAGCCAGATGGCGAGAAAAGCGGCCGAGAATTGCGGATCGGCCAAGGTGCCGAGGGGTTTTTCCTGCCACCAGAAGTGGCCTGCCCCGCCCTTGTCGACATAGAAGGTGAGCTTGTCGCCTGCCTGCACATCGGGCCAGAGTGCTGCGAGCTGGCCGAGCCAGCGCTGACGCTCGGCGTCAGAGCCAAGACCGAGCCGCTGCCACTCGGCGGCGGTAGCGCTCAGCAGATCTTGCCGTTCGATGGGTCTGGCATAGATGAGGGTCAGTGCCTGCGGATAGTGACCGGGCTGATAGCGCCCGCTTTCACTATAGAGGGTGGCATCGTAGAGCTTGAACCAGAGCCAGTTCATCTCCCCCTGCCCGACCGGGCGCAACTGCTGCCAGGGAGCGGCAGAAGCCTGCACTGCGGTTGCAGCCAAGAGCGCAAACGCCAGCAGTAGAGGGTTAATTCCACCCCATATGCCAGTGGTTGGGGTCTTCCAGTTCATGCCAGTCCATCTCCTGTTCCTGCAGGGTGTTGATATCCTGCATCACCACCTGCACCAACCGACCTTGCGCATCCCGCTGGCAGGCAACCACCAGATAGAAGCGATCAGTCAACTCATGCTGGCTCTCTTTGGTCCATTTGGAAAAAAGCAACGAGTCGGTCGAAAAGGTGTTTGTCATCATTCACCCTCCAGCTTGACCATTACCCACAGGAGTACGGGTAACCACCACATCCAGATCACTGCCAGCAACGCCGTGCTGATCCAGATGCCCCAGGGTAAGTGTACTGCCCCCATGGCAGCCCCCGCCACATAGGAGGAAGCACCGCCAAATACGCCAAACAGCGCCTGCTGCCAGCGGGGCAAACGCAGCAGCCAGCGCATACCGTGGGCCAGCGTCAGGGCAAAACCGAGCCAGAGCAGTACCAGCCAGAGGGGAAAACCGGACGGGAACCGGAACAGGCCGAGCTGCCAGAGCAGGGCATCCAGCAGACAGCCGGCCACCGCGATGGGAAGCAGCCGCCAGTCACGCTGGCGGCTGGGTGAGAAGAGAAAGTGCAGCAGCAACATTGCCAGCAGCGGGCCCGGCTGCTGCCACTTCACCGCCAGCAACCAGTAGAGGTTGAACCCCAGCAGGTGAGCCCACTGCCACATGGTCAGTGACCGCTTACTGGCACATCACCCAACCAGCCAGCGGGCCCCGGCTTGGCGGCCTCCAGCTGCACCAGACTGATGGTGCGCTCCCAGAATCCCCCCTCGCAATAGGCAAAGTAGAAGTGCCACAACCGGATGAAATCCTGGCTGTAACCGAGCTTGGGCAGCTCGGGCGCCAACGCCAGAAAGCGATCGCACCAGTGGGCCAGGGTGCGGGCATAGTGATGGCCGTGATCGTGCAACCGTACCAGTTGCATGTCGGTCTCCCGCGCCAGCAGCCCCGCCATCTGGGAGACACTCGGCAGGCAGCCACCGGGGAAGATATAGCGCTGGATAAAATCGACCCCGCGCAGATACTGGGCGTGGCGCTGATCGGCGATGGTGATGGCCTGAATGAGCAGACGGCCACCGGGCTTGAGCAGCCGCGACAGCTGGCGGAAATAGTCGGGCAGGAAGGCGTGCCCCACCGCCTCGATCATCTCGATGGAGACCAGCTTGTCATAGGTGCCCTCCAGCTTGCGGTAATCCTCCAGCAGCAAGGTGATGCGCTCCCCCAGCCCCTCCCGCGCAATCCACTCCTTGGCATAATCATGCTGGGCCCGGGAGATGGTAGTGGTCGTCACCCGGCAGCCATAGTGGCGGGCGGCATAGACAGCGAGGCCGCCCCAGCCGGTGCCGATCTCCAGCAGATGATCGTCAGGCCCTAACTCGAGCCGCTCGCAGATGGTGCGCAACTTGGCCTGCTGCCCCTCTTCCAAAGTGGCCTCGGCGCTCGGATAGATGGCGCTCGAGTACTGCATATGGCTGTCGAGAAACCCCTGATAGAGGGTATTGCCGAGATCGTAGTGGGCGGCGATGTTGGAGCGCGAACCTGTCAGAGTATTGCGGTTGAGCCAGTGGCGCACCTTGTTGAACGGGAAGCTGAGCCAGCCGAGGCGCCGTTCGAGGGAGTCGAGCAGGGTCAGATTGCGGGCCAGCAGCCGCACCAGCGCCACCGGATCCGGGCTGGTCCAGAGCCCCTCCACCCAGGTTTCTCCGGCGGCAATACTGCCCCCCAGCAACAGACGACGATAGAAGGCAGGATCCTGCACCACCAGTTCGGCATGCAGATCGGTGCCCGCGACGCCAAAGCTGTGCCGCTCACCGCCATCCCGCAGCAGCAGTTGGCCATGTTCGAGGCGACCCAGCAGATTGAGCAGCAGTTGTCTTGCCCCCTTGTCGATGAAAGAGGCAGAGAGGGTTGATTGAGCAAGTTCCATTAGCGGCTCTCCGGATGGGTAAAAATCGGTGTTCGTTTGATAAATAGACGCAGGGCCTGCCAGTAGATCCCGAGCAGCACCTTCATGGTCATCCAGGGCCAGCGGGTCAGCAGGGCTACCAACCCCTTGCGCGACAGCGGTTCGCGCGTGAGCGCAAGGGTTGCGTCAAACAGCTTGGCCTCACCGGATACGGGATGACTCTCGATATGGATCAGTGTCTCCTGCGCGGGCGGCCTGATGCGCCAGTGGTAACGCATCGCCAGCCCCATAAAGGGGGAGACGTGGAAATCCTTGTCATGGGGCGCCAGCGCCGCCAGATCCAGCAGGTAGTAGTGACGCTCGTTCCAGGGGGTGTTCGACACCTCCGCCAGCAGATAGCGCGCCTCTCCCTGTCGGTAGCAGAAGTAGAAGTTGACCGGGCTGAAGTAGAACCCCAGACAGCGCACGTTGCCGAGCAGCAGCACCCGTCCCTCGGGGTCGGCATCGCCACCCAACTCGCTCACCTTCTGCCACACCGCCTGCTTGAGGCTACCCTCGCTGCCCTTGAGATAGTCGTGGCGGTGAAACGAGAGCAGCCCTGCCCGCTCCACCCCGAACCAGCGACCCTGATCGAGCTGCGGCAGCTCGTCGAGATCCAGTCCCAGCATAAAGAGGCTGTAGGAGAAGGCGTGGGGCCGCGGTGCAAAACGGCGGTGGCGCACCGATCCCTGCCAGATGGCACTGGTGACGCCAGCCAGTTCGTCGGCACCCTCATGTTCGGTGACCACGGTGGCGCCGTTCATAGCTCGGCCCCGAAGCGCTGGGCAACGTCCAGCGCACTGCGCACCCCATCCTCATGGAAACCGTTGTACCAGTAGGCACCGCAGAAGTGGGTATGCTGCTGGCCGCAGATCTCCGCACGCCGCTGCTGGGCGGCGATGGAGGCCTGGTTGAACACCGGATGGTGGTAGACGAAGCGGCGCAGCACCTTGCTCTCATCCACCTTGCCCTTGGGGTTGAGGCTGACGCAGAAGGGCTCTGGCGAGTTCACCCCCTGCAGGATGTTCATGTTGTAGCTCACCAGCGGCCGCGCCTCGTCGTTGCCATCGAGCTGATAGTTCCAGCTGGCCCATGCCTTGCGGCGGGTGGGCAGGCAGCGCGCATCGGTATGAAGCCAGACATCGTTGGCCTGATAGGGCATGTCGCCGAGAATCGACTGCTCCTGCTCGCCGGGATCCGCCAGCAGCGCCAGCGCCTGATCGCTGTGGCAGGCGAAGATCACCTCGTCAAACCGCTCCTCGCCGTAACTGCTCTGGATCACCACCCCATCCGCTTCCCGCCGTACGCTCTGCACCGGACAGGCGAGTCGGATCTGCGACTGCCAACCCGCGGTGAGTGGCCCGATATATTCCCGCGAGCCGCCCGGGATCACGTACCACTGGGGGCGATTGGCCACATCCAGCAGACCGTGGTTGGCAAAAAAGCGCAGGAAGAAACCTAGGGGGAAGGCGCGCATATCGGCCAGGGTCGATGACCAGATCGCCGCCCCCATCGGCAAGATGTAGTGGCGGGCGAAGTAGTCGCTAAACTCCCCCGCCAGCAAAAAATCCCCCAGAGTCAGCTCGGGGACTGCATCCTGATGTTGACCATCTGCCAGCCAGGCTCGTGCCTCCCGGTTGAACCGCAAAATCTCGGCGACAAAACCGTAGAAACGGGGACTCAGCAGATTACTGCGCTGGGCAAACAGGGTGTCGAGGTTGTGGCCGTTGTACTCCAGCCCCTCCGGGCTCTTTACCGAGAAGCTCATCTCGGCCGGTTGGCGCGCCATGCCGATCCGTGCCAGCAACTTCAAGAAGTTGGGGTAGGTGCGATCGTTGAAGACAATAAAGCCGGTGTCGATGGCATAGCTGCGGCCAGCCTGATTCACATCGACGGTCGCAGTGTGGCCGCCCAGAGTCGGCGCCGCCTCGAACAGGGTGATGTCATGGTGTTTGTGGAGCAGAAAACCGGCGGTGAGCCCCGAGATCCCTGAACCGACGATGGCGATCTTTTTCTTCATGAATGGCTTCCTTTCGATACGAGTGCGCGGCCAAGGCGCAGCCAGAGCCCCACCGGCAGCGCACCAAGCAGGCGCAGCAACCAGATGAAACGGCGGGGAAAGTGGATCTGGTGACGACCAGCGGTCAGCCCGTCCATGATGGCACGGGAGGCCTGCTCCACCGTCACCAGACAGGGCATGGGAAAATCATTTTTGGCGGTGAGCGGAGTCTGGACAAAGCCGGGGCGGATCAGGGTCACCCCGATCCCTTTGCTGGCCAAATCGAGGCGCAAGGTATCCGCCAGATAGTCGAGGGCCGCCTTGGAGGCGCCATAGGCCTCGGCTCGTGGCAGCGGCAGCCAGCTCACCGACGAGCTGACGATGGCCAGCCGAGATCCCGCCCCGAGCAACGGCAAGAAGGCGGCCAAAGCATGGCCGGTGGCGGTCAGATTGGTGTCGATGACACGGGCAAACAGCTCGCTGTCAAACCCATCGCCGACATCCATGTACTCGCAGTTGCCTGCGTTGAGGATTAGCAGATCAAGGGATGGCAGCGTAGCAGCCACCCCGTTCATAGCGGCCAGATCCCGGGCATCAAATTGCAGCGGCGTGACGCCATCCAGCCCCAGCGCCTGCAGCCGTTCGCCATCGCGGCCACAACCCCACACCTGCCAGCCTGCCCGCCGGTAATCCAGCGCCAGTTGACGACCGATGCCGGAGGTCGCGCCTGTAATAAGCACCCGGCCGCTCATGCGCCCAGCCTCATCTTGATAGTGCGCACCACTGGCCCGAGCAGCGGCAACTGCTCGTAGAGCATGGCGCCCAGGTCAAAATAGTCCCGGTGCTGGCACACCTTGCCCGCCTCGTTGAACTCGAGGCGGGTGGCCCCCTCCACCGTCACCGGCTCACCACCACGCAAGCTGGGGTGGGAGAAGGTCATGGTCCAGCCGAGCCAGGCCTGCTGCCCTTGCTGCTGCTGACTGGTAATGACGAAGCGACAGTAGGCGAGGCGCTGATAGAGGGCGGCAAAATAGTCGCCAAGGGCCGCCAGTCCCTCGATACGGTGCGCAGGATCGGTAAAGACCACCTGTTCGGCATAGACCTCGGGCAAGCGGTGCAACTGCTGTTTGTCCAGTTGCTGATAGAGGCCAATAAAGCGGGCCAGCGGCTCGTTCATCCTATTTCTCCAGAGAGCGAAACATCTCGATGGCTCTCACCCGGGCAACGGCGTGATCCACCATGGGTGCCGGATAATCACGTTGCCCCTTGAGTCGCAGCCAGTCGTGGGGCTGATGCACATAAGCGGCGGGAATATCGGCAAGTTCAGTTACCCAGGTACGGATAAACTCCCCTTGTGGATCAAATCGTTGCCCCTGAGTGGTGGGGTTGAAGACCCGAAAGTAGGGGGCCGCATCGGCACCGGTGCCCGCTGCCCACTGCCAACCACCGTTGTTGGCCGCCAGATCCCCATCGATGAGCCTACTCATGAAGTAATCCTCCCCGAGCCGCCAGTGGATATGGAGATCCTTGGTGAGAAAGCTCGCCACTATCATTCGCAGCCGGTTGTGCATCCAACCGGTGGCGTTGAGGCAGCGCATCGCTGCATCGACGATGGGATAGCCGGTCCGTCCCTCGCACCAGGCGGCGAAGGCATCCGGATCCCAGCTCCACGGCAAGGCGGCAGTCTCCGCCTTGAAGGGGCGATTCATGGAGAGAGTCGGGATCAGCACCAGCAGGTGGCGATAGAACTCGCGCCAGATGAGCTCATTAAGCCAGACAAAGCCGGGCTGAGCCTTCGACTGGGGCCGATAGCCAAGCCGCTGCTGGAGCGCCGCCACGCACTGACGGGGGCTGATGATGCCCGCCGCCAGATAGGGGGAGAGCACAGAGGTGCCCGCGATGGCAGGAAAATCCCGGGTCTCGCCATAGTCGAGCACTGCCTGCTCCAGAAAAATGTTCAAACGACGCAGAGCTTCTGCCTCCCCCACCGGCCAGCGGGGATCAGCCGTCAGCTCGCCGAGCCCTTCATCAACCAACTCCCGCTCGGCCAGCGGCTGCCACGGCAACGACTCGCCACGGCGCGCAGGAGCGCGATGAATGACAAACCCCTCCTCGTCGAGGGCCTTGAGCCAGGCGCGGCTGAAGGGGGTGAACACCTTGAACATCTCACCCGAGCCGGTCAGCACCCGCCCCGGCGGCAATACGCAACAGCCGTTGAACCAGTGACAGCTCACCGCCAGCTCTGCCAGCGCGGCGCTGACGGCATGGTCGCGACGCTGCTCATCGATCTCGATAGCCTGATTGGCATAGAGCTGGGTCACCTCCAACTCGCGGCAGAGGTCTGCCAGCGCAGCGGGCGCCTCGGCAAAAGTCTCCACTCGCAGCAGATGGAGCGGGATGCCAAGGGCCGCCAGCTCGCGGCCCAATTCATCTACCTGCGCCAACATAAAGCGCTGACGGATGGGGGCCATTTTGTGCTGCCGCCACTGGGTAGGAGAGATGATAAAGAGCGCGGCCACCGGCTCATCACCGGCGCAGGCATGCCGCAGCGCAGGGTTGTCGGCAAGGCGCAGATCGTTGCGAAACCAGACCAGTTTCATGACTTTTTCCTCCCGCGTCCGCTGGTGCCAGCAGCATCTGGGGCATCCGCCATCAGCTCGGCAAGGCTCGCCTGCCAGCCATGGGCTTTAAGCCACTCATCGTCGTAGAGGCGCCCCAGCTCGCCAAACAGGCGCGTACCTGCGGGCCACCCGGCGGCCAGCTCCTGTTTGCCGAGCCCTGCCCCCAGCAGCACCAGCCAGGGGGTAACGGCACGCCCCTCCAGCAAGCTGGCATGGCGGGGCTCCACCGCCCCCAGCAGTTGCACCTCATAGCCCTGACCGATCAGCTCGTAGGCGGCCCAGATCAGGTCGAGAGGGCCCACCTGTCCCCAACTCGCCAAGGTGATCGGCACGCCCTTCTCCTGCTCGATCAGGTGGCGGGCGAAGCGGGTATGCAGCCAGCCCAGCCACACTTGTTGCAGCAGCTCGCCATCGGGCCGCTCGCGCCACAGCCCCAGCAGCCCCTCCACCAGCGGTTGCAGTACCCGGCTGCGCACCAGCTCGAACGGGTAGCTCGCCAGCAGGTCGTTGAGCTCGGCCTCTGCCTTGCGCTGGTTGAAGGCGAGCAGCGCCTGACTGAACTGCTCCAGGGTCTGCTGCCAGTGATCGCTCACCGGCTGGGCGTGGGGTTCGCTCAAGAGCCCCTTCACCTGCCCGATGCTCACCCCCCGCTCCAGCCAACTCAGGATCTCGCCGATCTGGCGAATATCCTGCTCGCTGTAGAGGCGGTGGCCCTTTTCGGTACGGGCCGGCTGCACCAGACCGTAGCGACGCTGCCAGGCGCGCAGGGTCACGGCGTTGATGCCGGTGAGGCGGGAGACCTCGCGAATGGGGTAGATCCCCTCATCAGCCAGAGGAGCAACTTCTTGCGGTAAATCAGACATGACAACGTCCATCAAACAGAGGGATGAAGCGCCCCGGCGCAAACAATGCGCCGGAGCAACAGAACGGATTCAGAGCCCGTAACGCAATTTGAGCGTATCGGGGTGTGGATTGAGATATACCTGCTCGGCGAGATAGGGATTGGGGTACTCGCGCAGGTAGTGACGGATCAGGGTGAGCGGCACCAGCAAGGGGAATATGCCGGTGCGGTACTTGTCGATGGTATCGGCAAGCTCCTGCTTCTGGGCCGGGGTCAGCACCCGCTTGAAGTAGCCCTGCAGGTGCATCAGCACATTGGTGTGACTGCGGCGGTTGGCTCGCAGGGTCAGCGCCGTCATCAATCCCTTGATATAGTTGTCGGCCACCTCCTGCAGGTTGGCGGACTTGCCCAGATTGCCGAGCAGCTTGCCAAGCGCCCGGTAGTGGGTGGTGGCGTGGGAGAGCACCAGATACTTGTAGCGGGAGTGGAAGCGGATCAGCGCAGAGGCGGTGATACCGCGGGCGCAGAGTTGCTGCCAGTCGTGGTAAGCAAAGACCCGCAGCACGAAGTTCTCCCGCAGGATGGGGTCGCACAGACGGCCATCCTCTTCCACCGGCAGCAGGGGGTTGGCCTCCATCAACGCCTTGGCAAAGAGGCCAATCCCCTCCTTGGCGCTCCCCTCGTTGTTGGCGCCATAGACCTTGACCCGCTCCATACCGCAGCTGGGTGATTTGGCACAGAGGATATAACCGGAGATGAAGTCGAGCTGGCGTGCCTTCTGCTCGCTGAAGGCAATCAGCTTTTCGGTGACATCGAAGCTACCGTTGCTCGCCTCGGCACGGATCTCGCCGTTGCGCTTGACCAGCCGGATGGCGGCGCGAGGCGCCCCTAGACCGATGGCCATCTCGGGACAGACGGGGTGATAGTCAAAGTGAGCGCCAAGATCCCGTTCGCAGAAGCTGGAGCGCTTGTGGCCCCCGTCGAAACGCACCTCTTGTCCCAGCAGGCAAGCACTGATACCGACTTTAATCTTGTACATGATGGCACTCCTTGTATAAGTCTTGATTCAGTTATAGCAGTTATACAAAAAAATGGAATTTGTATAACTATTGCCGACTGATACGACACAAGGAGAAAAAAGAGATCACCGGAAAACGAAAAAACCCATGGCGAACGCCATGGGTAAAAATCAAGACACTACGGACTACTGGAAGGAGGATCAGAAGCTGTACTTCACACCCAGGCTGGAGATGGAGCCTTTCTGCAGATCCCAGCTGCGATAGGTGTAGTCGGCAGTCAGCGCCCAGTTCTGGTTGAGCTTGTAAGCACCGCCTACCTTGAAGTCATGCATATCGTCGGTCATGTTGGCGTAACGGTAAGCCGTGGAAAGCTCGATGTCGCCGATGTCGTAGCGCAGACCCACTTCACCGTACATGCTGCCACTATCCTTGCGAGCCACTTCGTCCCATCCCTTGTTGTTCTTGGCCAGCTCACGCTCAAGTTGATAGCCCATCAAACCGGTTTCGCCATAGAGATTGAGTCCTGTGCTCAGCGGGGTAAAGACACCGATACCCAGGCTGGAGATGGACATGCTGTCATTGCCGTCGTTGCGGGAGGTGAATTCGGTTCCGGCACGACCGTAGAAGTTGGAGCCAAAGCTCTTTGAGAGGTCCAGGCTCAGACCACCAAAATCACGGGTACCTTTGCTGGCAGCATCACGGGGAAATGCAGCGCTGTCTTGGCTAAGGTAATCAGACTTGGTGTGCGCCCAGGTCAAACCGCCCTTTGCGTAGCTGAACGCATCCTGTGCCAGAGCGGAAGTAGAGGCGAAACCGGCCAGAACCAGAAGAGATACAGTTGCTTTTTTCATGATGATAACTCCATGTGATTGGGCCCGTTGCTAGCGAGCTGGTATGGAGTCATTGTGCGGTCAGCATCCCGGCTTGCCGAGCGGCAAGCTGTTGCAAAACCATGTCAGATGTAAGCAGATATTTCCCGAGATGTCAGGGGTAACAAATTGCCGGCCCAATCGGTTTGCATGGGCCGGACAACACCAAATCAGCGGAAGACCACCTCATCAATTTCGACCCTGACCAAGGGCTGCCCGGTCAATCCGGCAGGACGGGGGATCTCGAGGGCCAACGACGGACGGACTTGCCCCTTGCGCAGATAGGTCTCCGGCAGGCGGTTCTCGGCAACCCAGAAACGGGCCTCCTGACGGCTCAGCTGCACTCCGTCAGCACTGAACAGGGTCACCATGCCACGCACCCCGACCACATTGCGGGTGCCGGTATTGCTCACCATAAAGGTCAGCACCAGCGGGTCAGATCCCTCGATCTTGTCCAGCTTGACCACCACACCGTCGCGTGCTGCTTGTGACAGCAATTCGGGGTTGGCCTTGGCCTGATCGGTCAGCACCGGAGCAGCAACGGCCACCACGGCCCCAGCCTTCCCATCAGCAGCCACGCCCTGTACGGACTCGGCCGGTTTGACCACCAGATACTCCCAGGTAAAGTCATCGTTGAGCTGAACCTGCCGACCATCGGGCAGCGTCACCCGAGAAAGAGGGGCAGCCTGCGCCAACACGGGGGAGAGGCACAGGGCAATCAGCAGACGGGAGAAGGGTTTCATAGGGCGAAGCTCGGCAACAGGTGAAAGGGCGACAGTATAAACAGTCCCGCCACCCCTTGCCTATGACGGCACTCACGTTCTGGCTCCGGCGTCGCTTGCCCACGGGCTAGATGGCAAGATCGTGCCGCTCTTTGTGCGCCATATCCAGAGTCACCAGATCGAACTCGGTCCTCTTGAGGGCAGAGAGAATATCCGATTGCATATCAAAGGCCTGAGCACGCTGATGCTCGGGCAGACGCACCCGGGCCAGGGTGGTAGAGCAGTCGCACAGGGTATGGAAAAAGACCTGCGCCTCATCCAGCCCCATGTCGGCCAGCATCTGTTCGGCCTGATCCACCATTCGTAGATAACGTTGCTTCAACTGCCGTGGATTGGTGAAGCGATTGCTGAGGCAACCGTTGCTCCCTTTGCCCCAACGACCGAGCTGACGCTTGTTGAAGCCATAGCGAAAATCACGGCTCATCACCCCGTTATCGGCAAAAAACCAGATGGTGTTGGCAGGCAGTGAGCCGAACTGGGCAAGATAGTCATCACGCTCCTCCACCGCGGCCGGAACCAGCAACGGCAGATGAGCCCATTCCGGACGAGCCTGCACATACTCACCAATGCGGCGAACCGGATCGATCAACCCCTCCATATTCGGCAGGCGATCGCAAAAGATGATTTCGTCACTCTTGATGACCCAGTGATCGATGCCATAACGCTGGCAATAACGGCGGGCTCGGGCCACTTCGCTGCGGCTGCGGGTCGGATTATCGAGGGTGATGGCGCGGATCTTGATCCCGCTGGCACGGCACAAATCGATGCTGTAACAGGATTCCAACCGCCCCGAAAAAGAGACTATCAGCTCGTCAAAATTTGCCAGTCGCTCAATCAGCTGCAGCTCCCTGGCTTGAAAAGAGTGATCATATCCCTGATTCAAGACAACAACATTGGCATCCATTAAACAGCTCCGGATGATAAACAGGTGGCTTATTGTGCGGGAAACAAGCTGAATAGGCCCTTACAGAGTCAGGTTAAAATTAAAACTTGATGATTATTTCCCGTGATTCATCCATAAAATCAATACCTTGAGCGTCATACACTCGCAATCTGGCCTGATGTACCCGATGGGCTCGCAAAAAGCCCTGCGCCTGATCCAGCGAGGTGAAGGTCAGGTGCTCCCCCTCGCTGTCGGTCAGACAGAGGTACTCCCCTTCCGCCTCGATACAGAGCTGATAACCACTGCCATCCTTGCAGGCGATGATCAGGGTTGCCTCGGGATAGTGACTGAGCCAATTGCGAAACCGGCCATGCTCCATAGTACTCCTGGAGGGGCATCACCCCTTGTCGGTGACAGGCAAACTGCCCAGCTCACCCAGTTGCTGACGGCAACTCGCCACGTCGGTAAAGACGATCCCCCTGATGCCGAGGGCCTCGGCGGCCGCAATATTGGCGGGACTGTCATCAATAAAGATGCACTCTGCCGGTTTCAGATCAAACGACACCAGCAGATAACGGTAGATATCCGGCTCCGGCTTCATCATCCGCACCCGCGCCGAGACCACCTTGCCGCTGAAAAAGCGCCAGAAATCCTGATGCTGCTCCAGCCAGTCGATGCTGGCGTGCCCCATGTTGGAGAGGGCATAGAGCGAATGGCCCGCTCCGTGCAGCTCGGCTATCAGGGTTAGCATAGCGGGATCTGGCAGCAGGGAAGCGGGAACTGCCTGTAAAATGGCCAGATTCTCCGCCGTCGAGAGGCCAGTGCGCGCTTGCGCTTCCCGGGCCATGTTGTGGAGCGACATGGTGCCTCTGTCTACCTCCAGCCAATCCGGGTGGTTAAAGAGCTGCTCGGCCAACTGTTCGGCCCCTTGCGGACCACGCACCGAACGCACTATACCTACCGGATCCCAGCTCACCACCACCCGTCCCAGATCGAAAATAATCGCCATCGTCTTTACCTCCCCCACGGGGTGTCAGTCATCAAAACAGAGTCAATAGAAGATCGCTCATACGCCATTTTCTTAACCGGATACCCTGCCCCCATCCCCGCCCGCGGGCAAGTTTTACTTGCATCAGACCGGCAAATCCCTTAATGGTTATGACGTTACTTCAAGGACACACCTATGCACGCACCATTCTTCTTTGCTTTCTCGTTTATCCGGCCCGCTTGAGGGAAGGCCTGTCGTCGTGTGAACAGAAAGCAAAGACGAATCGAGCCTCCCCTAGCGGAGGCTTTTTTTTGCATTAATATCAATCGATTACTTGGATAGGGAACAATCATGGCAACGCTCGACGAGATCAGACAAGACATCACCCGGTTGGATCAGGAGCTGCTTGCCCTGCTGGCGAAACGCAAGACCCTCAGCATCGAGGTCGCCCGTGCCAAGCAAGCCAACCCGCGCCCCATTCGTGACCACCAGCGGGAGCAGGAGCTGCTGGTCGCCCTGATCCAGAAAGGGCGCGTGCTTGGGTTGGATGCCCAGTACATCACTCGCATCTATCACACCATCATCGAAGACTCGGTGCTCTCCCAGCAGGCCTATCTGCAGAGCCTGCTCAACCCGGAGCAGCAGGAGCCGATGACCAGCGTCGCCTATCTGGGGCCGCGCGGTTCCTATTCCAGCCTGGCCGCACGCAAATATCTGGCGCGCTACAAGGATCAGGTGATCGAAGTAAACTGCCAGAACTTCCGTGAAGTACTGGATGCGGTGGAGTCGGGTCGCGCCGCCTTCGGCGTGCTGCCCATCGAAAACACCAGCTCGGGCTCCATCAACGAAGTCTATGACGTGATGCAGCATACCAGCCTATCCATCGTCGGCGAGCTCACCTACCCCATCGAGCACTGCATCCTCACCGCCGTACCGACCGAGCTGAGTCGCATCAAAACCTTCTATGCCCACCCGCAGGTGTTCCAGCAGTGCTCCCACTATCTGAGCAAATTGGAAGGGGCGCGCCACGAGATCTGCGACTCCTCCTCCAGCGCCATGATGAAGGTGAAAGAACTGGCCAGCCCGGAGGCCGCCGCCATCGGCAGCGCCGCCGGTGGCGAACTGTATGGTCTGGACGTGCTGGCCGAGCAGCTCGCCAACCAGAAAGAGAACTACAGCCGCTTTATCGTGGTGGCGCGCAAACCCATCGACGTGGCGCCGCAGATCCCGGCCAAGACCACCCTCATCATGTCCACCTCCCAGAAGCCGGGCTCGCTGGTGGAGGCGCTGCTGGTACTGCGCAGCCACGAGATCAACATGACCAAGCTCGAATCCCGTCCGGTGCAGGGCAACCCGTGGGAAGAGATGTTCTATCTCGATGTCTCCGCCAACCTGCAGACCCCGGCGATGCAGGCTGCACTGGTGGAGCTGACCAAGATCACCCGCTATATCAAGGTGCTTGGCTGCTACCCGAGCGAGGATGTGAAACCCACCGCAGTGCCGCCGGTGCTGATGGGAAGCTAACCAGCCCACAACGACAAAAGGCGAGCACCCTGCTCGCCTTTTGTTTTGATGCCTGTGTTGATGCCTGTTTTCAGGTCAGACAATCAACTCAGAACTGACCAGCCATCAACTGATTGATGTTGTAGAGGGCACGGGTATCGAGCTCCATCTCGGTGGCATAGGTGTTGCCGCGCGGATAGGAGGCAACCACCCGGGCACCACGCACCACACCAGCGACCGACACATCCAGCGAGTTGGAGGTCTGGGTCAAGTCGCGGTAGCTGCTCTGACCGCGCACCTGCTGACCATTGAGCTGCTCGGCCAGCTCGCGATAGGCATCCATCTTGGAGGCGCGAATGGCTTGCAGCATCTTCTCCGGCTGGGAGGGGCCGGGCTGGATGTCGATCACCGCATAACCCACCGCCTTGAGCACCGGAAAATCATCGGGCTTGCCACCCTGGGTGTAATCCACCACCCGGTTACCGCTGCAACCGGTGAGCAAGAGAGCCAACAGGCAACCAAACAGGATCTTCATGACTCGCTCCTCACGGGGTCAGGTTGACTAGATGACCGCCCGGCCTAGCCTGACTGTCACGCATCAGATAACCGCGATTGATCGATGCCCGACCAAACGAGTTGTTGGCACCGAACAGATATTTTTGCGGGATCAGGCTCTGGGCTGTGGTCTCCACCATCTTGGTGCGCATGTCGATAACGCGGGCGTTGACCAGGATCCCCTTGCTATTGCGGCTGAAGGTGCCGACCAGAATGCGGGAGATCGGCAAACGGGAAGAGAGCTCCTTATAGTTGCGGCTCAGCACGAAGTCCCCCTGCGGCGTCACCTTGATGCTACCGGTCAGCTTGAAGTCCACCACCACCTCGCCGCGGCGGTTGAGCTCGTAGATAAAGCTCTCCTCAATCTGCTGCCCCATCCAGTTGGTATCCTGCAGGGTATCGAGATCGACGAAAGAGGCCACCGCGATGGGCTCGGTCAGGGTGGTCAGTGATTTGCGCTCCATCAACTGATCGGTCATGCGCGCCACCAGCCAGTTGAGCTCCATCCCCTGCGCCGCCTGGCGGGGGTCACCCTGATCTCGATTGATAGGGTCGGAGCCGCATCCGGTCAATGCCAGGGCGAGCGCCAACGCCGTGATGAGTTTGTTCATGGATACCTTTCCTGTATCTGCACCTGATTTGTTATCGGACGCGCCGGACAAAGCTTGAGCCGGGAATGAGGCATGATTCTTGCTTTTTTAATGGACATCGTCAGCGCCAACGTGCGCTGCCACTTGGAACGTGTTGTGATCCATGTCGGCCAGCAGGCGCCATTTCCTCAAAATGGCGCGGCTGCCCGCCAACTCAAGGTATCTGCTATGAAATTACCGCTGCTGTTGACCCTGCTGCTGGCCAGCCTGAGCGCCCGAGCCGAGCTTATCGAAGCGCAGGGCAGCGCCGCCATTCTGGGGGGCGATGAGGTCTATGCCCGCGAGCAGGCGACCCGCGACGCCCTGCGTCAGGCGCTGCTGGCCAGCGGCGCGGCCGTTTCCAGCGTCCAGCGTCTGGAAAATGGCAGCCTGCGATCCGAGCAGATCCAGATCCGCTCCGGCGGCGACATTCGCCAATACCGGCTCAAGCGGGAAGAGGTGCGCAACGGCCGCATGTACATCACGCTAGTGGCCGACATTCAGGCCGAACGCCAGATCTGCCAGACCCAGCACTTCGCCAAGGATTTGACACTGGTCAGGCTGCGAATGCGCTATCCGGACCAAGCCAGCTACGGCGCCATGGACGACATGCCGGAAAACCTCTCGCGACGACTGTTCGAGACCCTCGCCAATGCGCCGCAAGGGGTCGCGGTGCGCCAGTGGCTGGATGAAAACCTGCGCATCGATCCGCTCCATCTGCAACAGGGGGATCGCAGCGCCCTCGAGGAGATCAAGGCGCTCAGCCTGCGTACCGACAGCCAGTATCTGGTGCTCGGCAGCATCGACGATCTCTCCATAGAGCCGCAGGGCAACCAGCTGACCAGCTGGTATGAGGATCCGGTGCGCAACTTTCGCATGCAGCTCTACCTGTTCGACGGTATTAACGGCAGTCTGATCAACCGCAAGGTCTACGAAGGACGTGCCACCTGGACCTTTGGCAAGCGGGAACAGGTGGGCAGCAGCAGCGGCCAGTTCTGGCAATCGAGCTATGGCCAGGAGGTCAACTACCAGTTGCAGCAGGCGGCTCAAGATCTGGTAGCCCAGCTCACCTGCGCCCCGGTCACCGCCCGGGTGGTAGGCCAGAACGAACGTGGCCCCTACATCAATCTGGGGCGGCGCAACGGCGTCAAACTCGGCGACCAGTTCAGGATCCAGCACAACGCCGACTTCATCGACCCCTACGGCAAGTCCCGCATGATGCGCAACCCAGCCGACGGCCTGTTCGAAGTGGTGCAGGTATTCGACGATGGCGCCATCATCAGCAGCCAGAACAAATATTCGCCGTTTAACATCCAGAATGGGGATTTGGCAGTATTGGAATAGGTGCCAGAGAGTTACCGGCGCTTACGGCATCTCCCGAGCTTCCCGTTGTTATGGTTCACCAGTGGATTGGTATCGGTCAGTTTCCCAACACCTGACGCAACCTCTCCTGCGCAACGCCCACCAGCAGGTCGGGCTGGAACTTGGAGATAAAGCGGTCACACCCCACCTTCTTGACCATGGCTTCGTTGAAATTGCCGCTCAGGGAGGTGTTGAGGGTGATAAAGAGATCAGACATGCGCGGATCGCTGCGTACCTCGTGGGTCAGGCGGTAGCCGTCCATCTCCGGCATTTCGGCATCGGTGATCATCAGCAGGATCTCGTCGGTCACCTTCTTGCCAGCATCGCACCACCCCTTGAGCAGGGTCAGCGCCTGCAAACCATCCTGACACTCGATCACCTCAAGCCCAAGCTGGCCCAGGGTCTCGCGCACCAGATTGCGGGCGGTGCTGGAGTCATCGACGATCAGCACTTTGCGGCCATGCATCTCGGGCAGGATCTCTCGGTCCAGCACCTCCTCGGAGATGCGGATGTCATAGGTGATGATCTCCGCCAGCACCTTCTCTACATCGATGATCTCGACGATCTGCTCCACTCCATCTTCGGGAATGCGGGTGATGGCAGTGAGGTAGTTGGCGCGTCCGGCGGAGCGCGGCGGCGGCAGGATATCCTTCCAGGTCATGTTGACGATATTGGCCACCTGCCCCACCAGAAAGCCCTGAATGGTGCGGTTGTACTCGGTGATGATGAGGTTGGATTCACTGTCTATGGGCATGGGACGCATGCCGATGGCGCTGCGCAGGTTGATCACCGGGATCGAGGTACCGCGGATATTGGCCACCCCGCTGATATTGTGATGGGAGCCCGGCATCTTGCTCAGATGGGGCAATTTGACCACTTCCCGTACCTTGAAGACGTTGATGGCGAACATCTGACGGGTGCCGAGACGAAACATCAACAACTCGAGGCGGTTTTCCCCCACCAGTTGAGTTCGTTGATCAACGGAATCCAATATACTCGCCATACGCTGATATCCATCTGATTATTAATCGACTCTATTATAGAGGCTGCCCGCCAGGAAAGGCAGGCGCATTTTCAACCAGAGCGACCAACCAGACAAAAAAAGTGAGGCCGAAGCCTCACTTATCTCATTGATTTTAAAATCAATAGCTACAGACAGACTTCCAGCTGCCATCGGTTGCCTTGGGCTCGCTGCTGGTCCACCAGTTTGCTTGCCACACCACCTTGTTATGGGTGATGCGATCACCGCCATTGGCATGATCCCCCTGCGGCCAGCTCGGATAGGCCTTGTAGGCCGCCGGATTGACGTTCTGGCTGCTGCAGCTGGTGCCCGGATTCTCGCCGCCACCCGAACCCAGCACGGCCTCCGGCAGGGTCGGGAACTCGACCTTGAGACCAATGGTCTGGCTGCCACTGATGATGCGCATACCGCTCGGCACGCCAGCGGCGGGCAGGTAGTAGGTCATGGCGACTTCAATCTCGGCCCCCGGCGCCAGAGTCTGCCAGCCCGGCAGGTTCATGGCGACCTTGTGGAAGTCCTTCTCGCCCGCAATGCCTTCCGAGTTATCGTTGCCACCGCTCTCCACCACTTTCAGGCCCATGCCACTCTGATCCGTGATGGTGTCAGAGGTGGAGGTGGGCACCAGAAACTCGATGCGAGCGCCGCCCGGAATGGTCTGGGTCGACTTGTTGACCAGCTTGAGTTTCGGGTTGATCGGGTAGTTGGAGTCCCCTTCCTTGAAGCCGGAGAGGCTGACCTGGATATCGAGCTGGGCGCTCGGCGCGGCCAGATCGTTTTGCTTGGTGTTGTACGGAGTTGCCTTGGCAAACTTCTCATAAGCCAGGGTGGTCAGGGTACTGCCCATGCCGTACTCGTTCTTGGCCGGATCGAAGGCGTAATCACCCGCCATCTCCCAGAACATCACGCCACCCAGACCACGCTTGATGATGTAGTCGAGCTTGTGGCCCATGGACTCTTCATCTTCTGTTGAGAGAAACACCTTCTTCTCTTCGTTCCACAGCCAGGGCGCGTGGGCCTTCTCATCGTAGTAACGCACATACTTGCCCTGCATCACGTGAGCCGGATTGTTGGGATCCAGACCCCAGGCAGTGCCATAACTCGGCAGCGTGGTGATGCCGAGGCTGGCTGCATGCTCCAGGTTTTTGGCATGCCACATGGGCACGGCGCCACCGCCGATCTCTTTGCCGTTCTTGTCCAGATCATGCCAGATGTTGTCGATGCCGACCGCCCCGTTGCCGCACGGAATGGTGCTGCCACCTGTGCCCGGCTGGCACTCGTTCTGGCTCGGCAGGGCTGCCTTGCCACCCAGCCCGTGACTGCCACCGCTCACCCCCTGCCAACCGCGGGTGTAATAGGGCACGCCAACGTTGATCTTGCCAGCCGCCAGCGCACCGCGGAAGTAGTGAGCAGACCAGGCGGCGTTGAGGTAACCGATACCGCCAAACTGGGTCTGGGTATAGACGCCCCAGTGAGAGAGCTCGGGGTCGGCATTGTTGTCGAACAGGGCAGCGTTGTGACCGACAAAGTGGTTCCAGGCACCGTGGAAGTCATAGGTCATCAGGTTGACGTAGTCGAGATACTGAGTGACCTGGAAGTTCTCCATCCCGCGCAGCAGATAGGCCGAGGCCGGTGAGGCGATGGTCAGCATATACTTGCGGCCATCTTCGTTACCGGCGTTGTCGAGCCGCGCCCGCAAGGTCTTCATCAGAACCTCGTAGTTGGCAAACAGCTTGGCCCGGCACTGGTTGGATAGCGGGAAGTCGTTGGGGTTGCCCGCATCCTTCATCGAGGTGGGGTATTCGTAGTCGATATCGACCCCGTCAAAGCCGTACTGGCGGATAAAGCTCACCGCCGAGTCAGCCAGGGTGTTGATACCGGCAGTATTGACCGAGCAATCGCCCTTGGTGGTGGCGGTGTAGAAGCCGCGCGTATCGGCCCAGCCCCCGACCGAGATGAGGGTCTTCACGTCCGGATACTGCTTCTTGTACTTCGACAGCAGGTTGAAGTGGCCCTTGTAGGCAAATTCAGGATCCATCTCGGCACCCGGCACGCCATCCCAAGTCATCTTGGTGGCTGCATCGTCCACCTTGATGGTGTGGCTCTGCTCATCCACCGCCGCGAAGGCGTAGTTGATGTGGGTGATCTTGTTCCATGGAATATCGCTCACCAGATAGGCGGGCAGGCCGTTCTTGCCGGTGCGCCAGGAGGTGAAGTAGCCGATAACCCGACGGGCATGGTCATCCCCCATGCACTCGTAACCATCCGGACGATAGATCTGGCGAATGTCACAAGAGAGGTTGCCACCGGTGGGCGGCAGCGCGGCCTCCTCGACATTGACGGTCACCGCCGCCGACTCACCGCTCAGATTGGTCTTGTCTGTGGCCACCAGCTTGAGGGCGGCACTCCCTTTGGCATCCGGCGTCCAGTTCACCTGCCAGGGGGCAGTAGTGTCTTCACCAATCTTCTTGCCATCGACATAGAGCTCGACTTTGGCCACATCGTTGTTGGCATCTGTGACGTTGCCGCTCACCGCCACACTGCGACCCAGCGTCACCTTGGCGCCATTGGCCGGGCTGCTGATGCTCGCCTTGGGCGCCTCTGGCGCGACCACGGCGGCGACGTTGAAGCTGGAATCCGCTTCGCTCAGCACCTTGCCATCTTTATCCAGCGCCCGTGCCTTGAGGGTATGGGCCCCCACTCCGGCGGCGCTCCAGCTGGCACTCCAGGGCGAGGCGCTCGCCGTGGCGACCAGCGTGCCGTCGACAAGATATTCCACCCGGGCCAAGGCCGTTACCGGGCCGCTCAGGCTCACCGCCAGCGCCACGCTGGCTCCTTCGTTGAAGCTGGCACCTACAGCCGGCGAGCTGACGGCCACACCGAGCGCAGGAGGAGGCACCTCGCCACCATAGGGCTTCCAGGCATCTGCCCAGACCACACCTACCCCCGGCTCATAGTGATAGGGGGATGCCCCGCACCAGCCTGAATAGGGAAATTCTTTGCACTCGTAGAGGGCACCGACGTTGCTGACGATATCGCCAGCCTTGTAGGCAGTACCGGATTTATAGGCGGGATAAGCGGCCTGAGCCCAGGCGGGCGCAGCCGCAAGGGCGACCAGCATGGCAAGCCTGCTGGGTCTGAAGAGCTGTTGCATATTGTTATCTTCCTTGTTTTGTCTTGGCATTGGTCATCAAGGCAAAGAACAACCGCAACCTGCATGATGGGCGCAGACAACTGGCAATGGACCTGCCACACAAACCACCCCTCACCCAGGGAAACCCCGCTATCTGGATCCACGATCGAGACCGGAGGCATTGCGCCCCGACATCACTGCCGGTTTGCCCTTTACCTGGGTTCCGTGAGGAACGAACCCAGTATAGGAAGGCGACAAGATCCCCTCAATCTTTATTCTCAAAGAGAATTATCCCCTGCCACGAAAGCGTCATGATCACAGGGTTAAAATTGATTGAATTATCAAAAAAATCATATCGTTACTGGGATCATAAAAACGCTTTTCCTCATCTTCCCAGATTCGTTTAATGTGCGTTGGCTCACTGGTATGACATGCCAGAAATGTGACAATGCGCGCCCTTGGTCAACGAGCCAAGGCTATGGAATCACTGGCAAAAATAAAAAAGGAACACCTATGAAAGGTACTCGTACCCTGCTGTCGCTGGCCGTGGGGCTGGCACTTGCATCCTCAGGCGCCCATGCGGCATTTGTCTGCCCGTCCGATCCGGCTCAACTCACCCCCATCCCGACCATTCAGGGCACAGGCTCCGCCAGCTCGCTGGCCACCCAGACCGTGACCGACAAGAACGGTAACGTGACCGGTAAAATCAGCACGGGCACCTTCAACGTTCGCGGTATCGTGACGACGCTGGGCCAAAGCCTGACCAAGGGTTTCTATCTGACAGACCCGGTGGGCGATGGCAATCCGGCCACCTCTGATGGCATCTTTGTGTATCTGAACGACAAGGACTTCGCGACCAAATATAAAGACGTCAAACCGGGGAGCGAAGTCTGTCTGGAAGCACAGGTGCAAGAATTTTACGGCGGCACCCAGCTGACCCCGTTAGTCGACAAGGCCACCAAAAAAGCCCACTTGCAAGTCAGCGCACAAGGGCTGAATGTGCCGACCAGCGTACTGCTGGTCAATGAAGGGGAGACGCTGGCTCAAGCGCTCAATCGCCACGAAGGGATGCGGGTACGTCTCGACAGCAGCAGTGACCTGCACCTGACCCGCAACTATGGCTTCGACTACAAGGTCTATCGCAACAACGTAGAGTTGGCCCACAAAACCCCGCTGATCAAACCGACCCAACTTCATGTTGCCAACAGTGCGGACGCTGTCGCACTGGCCACCCAAAATGGCAGCAACCGTCTGGTGGTTGAGTCTGATTACAAAGCACCGGATGGCGTACTGCCCTGGTTCCCGAGCTGGGATGCCGATCAGGGATATCTGCGCATCGGTGATCAACTGACCGGGCTGGAGGGGGTCATCGTATACAACAAGGATGCCTTCCGTCTGGTAGTACCGAGCGATGTCACCCTGACTGCCGGTGCTCTGCTGCGTAGCCCTGAAGAGGATCGTCAAGACGCGCCGGCTCGCCTCGCTGGCAGCGATCTGCGGATCGGCAGCTTCAACGTACTCAACTACTTCACCAGTCACTCCAGCATTGGCGGCGCACTCAATATCCTGTGCAAGGATCAGGCGGATGCCGACAACGCCAAAGGTTGCAACCGGGGTGCCAAGAGCCAGCCCGAGTTCGAGAAGCAGCGCACCAAGATCGTCAATGCCATCACCGCAATGGATGCCGATCTGCTCGGCCTGATGGAGATGGAGAACAACGGCTTCGAGGATAACTCGGCCCTCAACAATCTGGTGACCCGCCTCAACGAACAGCAGAAGGATGCGAGCAAACACTACGCCTATGTGCGTCTGCCGGTCACTGCCCTTACCGATGGCAAGTTCTTCGGCGGAGACGCCATCATGGTGGCGATGATCTACCGTCCTGCCCTGCTCACCCCCAGCGGAGATGCCAGCGTCATCAAGCTGCCGGAGCAGCGCTACACCACAGGTGGTGTGGCCAAGACAGCCGGTCAGCGCGATTCTCTGGTTCAGACCTTCACCCTCGCCAAGAGCAAGGAGCCGCTGACGCTGGTGGTCAACCACCTCAAATCCAAGGGGTCAGGCTGCTACGAAAATGGCGATGGCAAGACAGAACCGGCCGACCTGCAGGGCAAGTGCACCGAGTTCCGGGTCTCTGCCGCCAAGGTGCTGGGTGAGGCAGTCAGCAAACTGCCGGGCCAGGTGCTGCTGGTGGGCGACTTCAACTCCTACGCCAAGGAAGATCCGATCCGGGTACTGACCGACTACAACCCGGCCACCAGCGAGCGGAAGATCGTATCGGCCTCCCACACCTTTATCGGTGATCACTCCTATGAACAGCTCGGTCGCGAAGTGACTCGCAGCTACGGCCTGATCGATCTCAACGTCAAATTCAACAAGGAGAAAGCCATCTCCTACAGCTACGACGGGGAGCTGGGCACCCTGGACTACGCCCTCGCCAACCCGGCGCTGGCCAGCAAGGTGGCAGGTGTCGCCGACTGGCACATCAACTCCTTCGAGAGCTCCCTGTTCGAATACGGCAGCCAGTACACCGGCACATTGCTCAAGTCTGACAACCCCTTCAGTGCCTCCGACCATGATCCCATCATCGTCGACCTGAGACTGGAGAGCGATGCCACCAAACCGGACACCTCCTCAGGCGGTGGTGCACTGGGACTCGGCCTGCTGGCCCTGTTGCCACTGGCCTGGCGACGTCGCCGTTAACCACAGGCGCATTTGAATAGTGCAAGCAAAGCCCGCGACTCTCGCGGGCTTTTTCATTCAGGTCATTGGATTTACAAATGAAAGGCGCGGACGTATGGAGAAAATAAATGATGGAGAAAACAAAAATGCCACCGCGATGCGGTGGCCTTTTTGCTTCTTGTAACAAGAATTTGGTGGAGCTACGCGGGATCGAACCGCGGACCTCTTGCATGCCATGCAAGCGCTCTCCCAGCTGAGCTATA
>NZ_JAAKOV010000016.1:0-132655 GCF_049171595.1 Aeromonas sp. 603607 | reverse complement strand
TTCTGGTTTATCTTCTGGTTTATCTTCTGGTTTATCTTCTGGTTTATCTTCTGGTTTATCTTCTGGTTTATCTTCTGGTTTATCTTCTGTATCTATGTCAACTTCCACACGTTTCTTCTCGGGCTCAGGGTTCCCTTGTGATTTCATCTCATGTTCTTTCACTGACACTACCTCTGGTTTTTCCATATTTCACTCGTGATATATAAGGCTTTATCAATCGGTTTCTAAATTAACTATTTAAAAGAATTAAATCTAATATTGGGGATTGCACTTTGTCATTTCAGTGTTTGAAATGTACTGAGTCTGGGATGTACGAAGTCTGGAACATCCACCTTTCTGAGCAAGGCGTAACGCTACCAAAACCCACGCTACCGCCCGTGGATTACAGCTTTCAAAATGCTCCATTAACCAGCGGGGCAGCAGCCCATCGCAGATGAATAGGCACCGGATGGCTATGTTAAGCCAATCGAATCTGGTCTCACCAGTCAGAAAGTGACGTAAGTGTCAGTAATGACTGATTTTTTGCGCTAGCTCAATAAAAGGGTGTGACCTGAGGCAGGATTCCCATGACCCTTGATTCTATTGGGGTTGGCGGATGTGGCGAGAAAGTAGGGGGCGGGCTTGCCGCTGAGGAAGGGCTGGCGGGGGCAATCCGGCTCCGGCAATCGGCGCTATAGTGCGGGCGGTGGTTGCTCTGTGCTCCGCTCCCAAGCTGGCGAGGCGGGGGATCTGCGGCAACAATCAGCTGTTGCAATCACAGCCATTTGCAACACATCGTCATGCAAATATGACCATGCAAACACATCACCAGAGAGAGAGGAGATCTCCCATGAAGCGTACCATCCTGTTCGGCCTGCTCTGCGGCAGCGTGCTGCTGGCCAATCCGGTCTTTGCCAACGACACTGCCCAGTTGCAGTGCGAGGCGCAGGCCGCGGCCAAAAAGCTTAACGGCGCCGCCAAGACCAGCTTTGTCGGCAAGTGTGTGAAAGATGCCGCTGGCGCCGCGACCGGCGAGTGCGAGAAGGCAGCGGCTGACAAGAAGCTGGCCGGTGCGGCCAAGAACAGCTTTATCCAGAAGTGCGTGAAGACGGGCGCGGCGATGGATCCGGCGGCCAAGTGCGAGAAGGCAGCGGCCGACAAGAAGCTGGCTGGCGCGGCCAAGAACAGCTTTGTCCAGAAGTGCGTGAAGGATAGTGCCGCCAAGTAAGGCATTTTCTCATCCGGTGTGTTTGTGGGGGGCCATCAGGCCCCCGTGCTTTTTATGCGTAGTGAACGCCGTGAAGCCCAAGCGTTGTCGGGAACATTAAACTCGGTTGCTGATCTTCTATGACCGGGCTCCCTATCTGGTTTTGGACATATTATCTCCCGCTTGCTGGGCTTTGCCTTGTTCAGCGTCAACCCATGAATGGTATCCATCACGGTTCACCGCCCACGCGATCGCCGATGGATTACCACTTCCGATTTGAGCCATTAACCCGCGAGGGGGCCACCCATCACTGATAAATAGGCATCGGATGGCTGGCGATAAGCCCCTCTTCAGCGGGAAGAGGGGCCGCAATAGTGCTCCCAGGCGGGCCGAGTTAGCCGAGGCTGGCCCAGGCCAACCGCAGTTTCAGTCCCGGGCCCGAGCTCCAGCCAGTGGTGGAGCTCACCACTTTACCCTGCTTGATGATGAGGAAGCTGGGGGTGACGCTCACCTGCCAGCGGGCGGCAAGGTCGCCATGCTCATCATTGTGGGTCGGGAAGGTCAGCCCCTTCCTGGCCATCCCCTGCTGCAACCTGGCTTGGTCGCCGGAGCGCAGCGCCACTGTCAGCACGTTTTCGCCGTCTCGCCATAGCTGCTCCACTGTCGGTGTGGTAACACGGCAGACTGCGCACCAGCTGGCCCAGTAATAGATCAGCAGTGGTCTGTCCCGACTCATTGTCTGCAGGTCGGCCAGAGTGCCATCTTGCAGCAGCAGTTGAGGCAGCGGGCTTTCCTCTGGCAGCGCCGGACTGCGCCAGACGTCCAGCGCTGTCGAGATAATCACCGCCAACAGCAGCAGCCAGAGGGCCTCCTTGCTCCAGCGGCGCAGACTGAGGATCCGGGATGATGTTGCTGTCATGATTGCCCCTTGATGACCAGTGCGTTTTTGACGTTGCCCCCGAGCGCTATATGAGGGAGATCAGCCGATTGCCGATAATTTCCCCCTTGCGCTGCGGGTATGCCCCGCTCTCCCGGCAGGGTCTGTATGAGCAGGATATATCTCATCTTGTTTCTCCTTGAACAGGGGCGTTCGCAGCGTGCTCCAGAGTGGCCAGCAGAGTTGCACGGTCCAGCAGGGGAGAGAGGATCTCGCCACCCGGTAGCCCGGGGCCATAGATTTGGTTGAAAGGAATGGCCACACTGCCGCGTTGGCGCAAGAAGCCGGCGATGCTGTCGGAGGGGCGGCTCCAATCCCCGCGCAAGGCCACCACATCGGGGGCACTCAGGGCTCGTTGCACATCATCGCGCAGCAGCACGTTGAATTTGTTGGCTTTGCAGGTGATGCACCAGTCGGCGGTCACATCGACGAAGACCCGCTTGTGTTGTGCTAGGGCGTCCTGGATGGCCTGCTCCGAGAGTGGCTGCCAGTTGACGGTATCCTGTGGTGGTTTGCCCTCCATGGTGAAGGCGCCGCCGAGCAGCAGGGCTGCGGCCAGCAAGCAGCCCAGCGCCAGCCCCAGGGTTACACCGCGAATACCGTGGCGCCATACGACCGCCAGCAGCAGGGCTGCCAGTATCAGAGTCATCAGGATCACCACCCCGTTATGGCCGATATGGTTGCCAAGCAGGCTGAGCAGCCAGAAGCTGGAGCCCAGCATCATCAGGCCGAGCAGGATGCGCAGGCGCCCCATCCAGCGTCCCGGTTTTGGCAGCCAGAGCGCGAGACGGGGCAGGGCGGCGATGAGCAGCCATGGCAGGCTCATGCCAATCCCCAGTGCGGTAAAGACAAGCCAGAGTTGACCGGATGGTGCCCCGAGCGCAAAGGCGACTGCGGTACCAAGGAAAGGAGCGGAGCAGGGGGTTGCAAGCAGAGTGGCAAAGCAGCCCTGCAGAAAGTGACCGGCCATGCCGTTGCCACCCGCGGTTGCCAGGCGGGTGTTGACATTGCTGGATAACCTGATCTCGAACAGCCCCAGCAGGTTGGCACAGAACAGCAAGGTCACCACGACCATGAAGCCGATAAACCAAACGCTCTGGAACTGGATACCCCAGCCGACGGCCCCCTGGGTGGCGCGCAGCAGGGTGCTCATCAGTGCCAGCGCCCAAAAGGAGACCAGGATACCTGCGCTTGCCGCTAGGAACTGCAAGCGAACCGGGCGGCGCTCACGGGTCTCCAACTGCAGTACTGATCCCAGCTTGAGGGCCAGCACCGGCAACACACAGGGCATCAGGTTGAGAATAAGCCCCCCAAGCAGTGCAGCCCCCAGGATCCAGCGCAGCGAGTGGCCACCAGCGGGTAGTGGCAGGGGATCACCTATAGTGACCTGGCTCTGCCAGGCTTCGTCACCGTTGACCAGTACCACGCCCAGTTGCTGATGACGGATATCTGGTGCATCCCCTTGCCAGCCATCGCTGACCGGAATGTGGGCAATCAGGGTATTGCCCTGCACCTCCAGGCTGGGCTCGCCAAACTCGACCCCCTCCAGCTGCTGGAGGAAAATCTGCGGAGCCCGCCACCCCTCTTGCTGCTTAGCGCTCAGCTGTAGCCGGTTTTGCTGGTAGCCGGCCTGGAGGTTGACGCTCTTGGGCATGGCTTGTGGCAGCTTGCTCATCGCCTGTGCATAGGCAAGGTCGAATCCGTCCGGTGCCGTACCATCCAGAGCAAGGGCAAAAGGGTAGTCGGTCAGGATGCAGACGTTACTGCAGGTTGAAAGGCGTAACGTGCCGGTCAGCGCCTTGCGGTTGCCATGGCCAAGGCTGATGGGAAAGGTTACGGCCTGCTGATACCCCTGGGTCGACATGCCGCTGACCGCGAATCGCTCTGGCACTGGCCAGTGCCATTGTTGAGTGAGTTTGGGATCATCCCAGAGAATTTCAGGGGCAATTCCCCCTTCACCCGGGTTTTGCCAATAGGTTTTCCAGCCGGACTCGAGTGCCAGACTGAGGAGCACCCGGGGCTGTGCCGGATCCCGGCTATCTGCTTGCAGCCGGATTTGTGCGTGATCATTGCGGGGGCTGGTGAGCCAGCCGGTATCGCTGGCCAATCCGATGGATTGCCACAGCAGGCTGCCCAGCAAGAGGGCAGTCTTGAAGATGTTTGACATGGTGTTGTCTCTTGAAAATGAAAGTCAGGGTGGTTTAAGCCGCGACTGACTCATTCTCGCCAGACACAAAGGGTGAGATGAAGCCGCCGTTCTGGCGGAGAGATATTTCTGGGTGGGGGGAGGGGGGGCGAGCAACGGGACAGTGGTGCCAGCAGGGCGATCAGGAATGCGATGGCAAAGAAGAGCTGTTCGGCGCATTGCACGCTGGCGGCACTGAGCCACTTGCCGTTGAGCTGGCAACTGCCGGGTTGCGGCGTTGCTGCGCGGCCATCCTCATCGACATCGACATCGATGGCGGAGGATGGGACGGTCAGCATATGGCAGCCAGCGGCTATCTCCAGCTGAGCCAGCCTGGTCAGCGGCTGGAGTGCACAATTGAGCAGCAGAATGCAGACCAGCAGCAGGAGTCTTGTCGCCACGCGTTGTCGCAAAATCATGTTGCTCCTGCCCTCTTGGAATGGGGCACATCCTATCGATCAAGGACAGCCCGGGCAAGCCGGTCGGATGAAGCCCCGTTTCTTGCAACCGGTGAGTCGCCACGTTTGCCCTCGTAGCTGGCCGAGTACCGAGCGTGCTGGCCAGATCAGTCTGCCAATGCTCCGGACAAGGGGGGAGTCGTTCAGCTGCCAATCGCCGATAATGCCCCGCGCATTCCGGCGGTCAGGGCCAACAGCCCCCTCGAGCCCTGAATGGAAATGGGTATATGGGATCCATGCCGCGACGAGGAAGGCCGGGTTGGAGATGGTTCATTTGGTGCAAGATCATCTCTTTAGGTCGTCAAAAATTGAAACCGTTTTCAGAAATCCTTTTCAATTGTGATCCGCTTCAAAGCTTTTTAATACGTCAACCTCTAGCATTGGCCCCACGAATTAGGGGCTAGCGCTCCCGATTTTCCCGCTGTGGGAGGTAACCGGATGATCCGGCTATTTCCTTCGTTACTTTCGACGGTCATCACGGATGGCCGTTTTTTTTTGAGTTATTTCACGGTAAAGGGTCGAGTGGGCGGCGCTTTACCGTTAAAATTCCGCTTTTGCATCTGCCCGTGAGTTTTGATGTCTGCCTCCACCCTCTCTTCGGATAGTTATCTCCTGCTCAGTGCCTTGCAACTGCAGCGTGTTGCCAGTACCCGTCTGTTACAAGAGACGCTCGGCGCGGGCCATGAGCTCGCCGGCCACCTGACCCGGCTGCACGATGCCGGCCTGATCAGATTGCGCGGGGAGCAGCAGTGGAGCCTGACTGCCGAAGGGACGCTGGCGCTGATCCTGGGGGTGCGGGCCGGTGTGTGCGCTGACCCTGACTGGAGCAGGGTCTCCTCGGTGACCGGCCAGGAGCTGGTTCACGGGCTGGTGCGCGAATTGTGTCGGGGCAAGGCGGGGGAGATCCCGGCCTTTTTCTCTCCCGGCGATCTGCTCACCCTGCTCGATACCCCCGATGCCCATCAGTTGCTGGCGGGCTCCAGCCCTGCCTGGCAGCAAATGTTGCTGGAGCACTTCTCGCTGCAACTCTTGCTTGATGCCCCCTATGAAGAGCGCTGGCCGCTGGCCAATGCGCTGGTGCGCTGCGCCCCCGAGGTGCAGGCCCGGGCCAAAGCGTTCGAGGCGGAGTGGCGCTGGCTTTGCGGGGATGGCGAGAGCACATCGCCAACCGGCGAGGACAAGGATGCCGCCCCCGGCTGGCCAGCCCTGCAGGCGTTGGCCCAGCAGAGCCAGAGCGGCCCGCTTGGCGAGCGACTGCTCACCGCGCTGGGCCAGTGGCAGGC
Organism: Aeromonas sp. 603607; assembly: GCF_049171595.1. NCBI lineage: Bacteria > Pseudomonadati > Pseudomonadota > Gammaproteobacteria > Aeromonadales > Aeromonadaceae > Aeromonas > Aeromonas sp. 603607. The sequence goes on along the minus strand of NZ_JAAKOV010000016.1, from coordinate 126,606 downwards.
AACCGATGAGGGTGAGGCGGGCCAGTGGCCCCGTTCGTTCAGCGCCCTGCTCTGGCTTGGCTGGTTACAGCAGGCCGATCCCGTCATCGCCAGCGAACAGCGCAAGAAGTGGCAGCGCAGTCTGACTGGCCAGTTCCCCCTGCTTGCCGACTTGCTCAGCCAGTGGGCGGGCGATCGCCACGGTCAGGCGGTCGGCCTGTTCGATACCCTGCAGCTGCCGGTGGAGGAGCTCCACTGGGGCTATCTCTGGCTCGATCTCTGTGCGCTGGCCCGTCACGGTGCCCAGAGCCCGCAGGTGGCCATGTTGCACAAGTGGGATCTCTCCCACCTGCTCGATGCCGAACCCCATCATCGGCTGATGGCGTTTTGTCAGGATCTGCTGCGCCTGCTGCTGGGAGAGGGAGCCAAAGGGGCGCCACTTGGCCAACTGCGCAACAGCGAGGCCGAAGACGAAGAGTCAGAAGAGGACGCCGGCGAGGAGAAGGGGGCCGCCTCCGCCAGCTGGCTCAACTGGCTGCAGGGGTTGGGACGCTCCAGTGGCGTACGCAAGCCGCAAGAGCGGCTGGTCTGGCTGCTCCATGCCGAGGGCCCCGAGCTGGAGTGCAAGATCCAGAAGCTGAGTACCAAGGGGGAGTGGACCGCCGGTCGCCGGGTCGATCCGGCCCTGCTCTCTACCCAGTATGCGGCGCTGCTCGACGAGCACGACTGGGCACTGGTTCGCACCCTGCCGCGGGTGATGGGACGCTTGCCCCGGGATGTCTGGGCGCCGCTGGCCGATCACCCCCGTTTGTTCAACGCCAAGGGGCAGAAGCTGCAACTGGCCATCAGCGCCCCCCTGCTGCAGGTGGTGGCCACCGAACAGGGGATGAGCGCGCAGCTCTGCCCCGATGCGGCCGCCCGCGGGGCCCATATCATGCCGCTGGCGCAGGATCTGTGGCAGCTGATCCTCACCCCGCAGCCGCTGCTCGACCGCTTGCCAGCGCTCGAATCCATCCCGCTGCTGCCCGCCGAGGGGCTGGCCGAGCTGCAACGCACCCTGGACGCCATTCCCGAGCTGCCCTGGCACAGCCAGGTTGCGGGGCTTAGCGGCAACGCCGAACTGGCTCCCTGGCCGGGCATTCCTTCGGTGCAACTGGATTGGCAGGATGGTCAGCTGTCGGTCAAGCTGGTGACCCGCTTTGAGGATCTGCCGCCCCAGCCCCTTGGCAAGGGGGAGGCGATCGTGCGGCAGGGGATCAAGGCGTATCACTACTGGCAGCGGGATCTCGCGGCCGAGAAGGGGCAGGCCCAGCAGCTGCGCAATCAATTGCCCATCGGCCTGCCCGGCAGCGAGTGGCTGCTGCAGGGGGAACAGGCGCTGGCGCTGGTCAATGCCCTGCCCGAGCTGGTGGATGCCGGCGTGGTCATTCACTGGCATCAGGACAGCGCTCGCCTCAAGAGCCTGGATGAAGCGGCTCTGAGCCTGCGCATCGAGCGGCGGCAGGACTGGTTCCAGGTCGAAGGGGCGCTGGCCCTCGATGAGCACCAGATCCTCGACCTGCGCCTTATTCTGCGCCAGATGACCCCGGGGCAGCGCACCGTTCAGCTCGACGAGAAGACCAGTCTGATGCTGAGCGACAAGCTGGTGGAACGACTCACCATGCTGGGGGCCATGCTCGATGAAGAGCAGCGGATCAACAACAAGCTGGCCTATCCGCTCACTCGTCTGCTCTCGGTGATTACCACCGAAGGGGATGCAGCGTGGCAATCCCTGCAGCAGGAGTGGCAGCAGCAGGTCGATTGCCCGGACGAGCTGCTTACCTCCCTGCGGGACTATCAGAAAGAGGGGGTGCGCTGGATGGCGACCCTGGCCCATCACGGTTTTGGTGCCTGTCTGGCCGATGACATGGGTCTGGGCAAGACACTGCAGGCGCTTATCGTGCTGCGGATGCGCCAGCACCTTGGCCCTGCGCTGGTGGTGGTGCCCAAGTCAGTGGTCACCAACTGGCAGGAGGAGGTGACCCGTTTCGCCCCCGAACTGGATGTGGTGGTGTTCGAGAATCCGGCCGAGCGGGAGGGGATCATTCGCGAGGCCAAGGCCGGTCAGGTGATCCTCATCAACTACGGCATGCTCGGCAGCCTGGCAGAGGCGCTCAAGTCCCGCCGCTGGTCGAGCATGGTGCTCGATGAGGCGCAGCAGATCAAAAACGCCGGTACTCAGCGCGCCAAGCTGTTGTTCCAGCTCGACGGCGATTTTCGCCTCGCCCTCTCCGGCACCCCCATCGAGAACCATCTGGGGGAGCTATGGAGCCTCTTCACCTTTATCAACCCGGGGCTGCTCGGCAGCCTTGGCGAGTTCAAGCGTCGCTTTGGCAAGGCGGTCAAGGATCCCCAGCACATGGCGCTGCTGCGTGCGGTGATTAGCCCCTTTATCCTGCGTCGTCTCAAGCAGCAGGTGCTGACCGAGCTGCCGGACAAGACCGAGATCATCCACCACATCAGCCTCTCCCCCGAAGAGCGCCAGCTCTACGAGGCGACCCGGCGGGAAGTGGTGCAGCAGGTGCAAAGCGCCGATGGCCGCGCCCTGATGCATGTGCTGAGTGGCCTGACCCGGCTGCGCCGTCTCTGCTGCTCACCGGAGCTGGTGATGCCCGAGTGGTCGCAAACCAGCAGCAAGCTGGACGAGGCGATGGCATTGCTGGAGGAGGCGATCGACGGTGGTCATCGGGTGCTGGTGTTCAGCCAGTTTGTCGATCTGCTGAGCCTGTTGCGTGCCCGCATCGAGCAAAAGTCCTGGGACTACTGCTATCTGGATGGGGGCTGCTCTGCCAAGTCCCGTCAGGACTCCATCCTGCGTTTTCGCCATGAGGAGGTGCCGCTGTTCCTCATCAGCCTCAAGGCAGGGGGGACCGGCCTCAACCTCACCCAGGCCGATACCGTGCTGCACCTCGATCCCTGGTGGAACCCGGCGGTGGAAGATCAGGCGAGCGATCGGGCGCACCGCATGGGCCAGACCCAGCCGGTGACCGTTTACCGGCTGGTGTGCGAGCAGACGGTGGAGGAGAAGATTGTCGCCCTGCACGACGAGAAGCGGGCGCTGGCCGATGGGTTGTTGAGCGGCCAGTCCGAGGTGCGCGGGCTGGATGTGGAGAGCCTGCGGGCCCTGCTGATGGGCTGATTGGCGACGCCGCCTGACATACCGTCTATCGATATAGAAAAGGGGAGAACATCCAGAGATGTTCTCCCTTTTCTCGTTTGGGATTCAGATGCGGGATACTCGTTTATCGCGGCAAGGCGGCGCAGTTATCCCTGAACCAGCTATCCCTGATCCAGTCACCCCTGATAGAGATAGAGGTGCAGCCGCTCGATGATGGGCTCACCGCCAATCTTGCGATCTCGCCGCGCCTGCCGGCTCTTGGGGGGATAGTTGCCCAGATGGGTGACCGCAGGCGGGGTATCCGAGCAGAGCAGCAGAGGCAGGCTCGCCTTGATCTGCTGCTTGCGCGGGGTGCGCTCCAGCCAGAGCAGGTTGATCATCGGGTGGGTCTTGACCGGGCGGCGGATCCGCAGCTCGGCATCGGCGGGCAGACGGCGAATGTCATAGACCTCCTGATCCACCATCTTGCTCCACTCCTCGTTGTTGGAGAGGGCCGGTATGTAGCGGCGGCTGCGCTCCAGCATCTCAAGCACCTGCTCGCGACTGAGGCGATTGATGGTCTGCTTGTCGGCCCAGGTAAAGCCGAGGGATTGCAGCTCCCCCGCCAACAGGGTCAGCTTGCGGTAGACCTGCAGGGTGATCACGCCGGGCAGGGCGGTATGTACCAGCTCGAACTTCTCGTCCCGTCCCCCCGCCTGCTGCACCAGCGCCTTGAAATCGAGCTTGTGCTGGTTGATTTGGTCGATCAGCGGTTGCAGCAAGGGGGCTGCGGCGGCAGGAAAGCGCAACCAGCCGGGCAGCCGATGAGTCGCCTTGGTGGAGCAGCCGGGGCGGGCGCTGTGGTCCCGATAGGCGGCGAGGGTGGCCGCCAGCGCGGCTTCACCGTTGAGATAGCCCACCTCAATTTGCTCGATCGGGTCGTGCTCTTCCCCCTGTGCAACCGGGGGGAGGGGATAGACATGAGCCTCCTGCAGCTCGAGCTGGCCAAGCAGATCGGCCAGCTGGTTGAGAGAGGTTTCAATGGCGGCCATCTGTTGACGCAGGGCGGCGGTAGGGGTAAAGGTATCCATCGATGATCCTGTGGTTTCATCCGCCTTTGACGGCATAAACGATGGCGTCAGGGCAGGGGAATAAACTACTGTATAAATAACCATACCAGTATGCCGGTTGCGCGCCAAGAGGGGCGTTTTCGGGTCTTCATCGAGGGAGCTGCGCGGGAGGAAAAGTAAGTTTGTTATATGTTTCATTGTGTTAATTTAAGATCGCCAAGAGATCACGGAATTAACAATCGAATGTAATGACGGGGTTGCCACCCATGGCACGTCCATTGGTGAGTGCATAGGCAATGCGGTAAATTGCATATGTAAGGTGGTGCCATGCAGCACAATATGCTGCGGGCCGTTGATGGTCGAATGGTGACTTAATTATTCTTTATAAATCAAAGCATTAAAATTGTATCAGTCAGTTTTTTACTATTAGTTTTCCTAATGTAACGTATCAAAATTCGTCAATTGAGTCGGCCCTGCTCCCTGACTAAGCTTTGCGCATCAAATAAAGCCCAGTGCGTAAACAAATATTCAGAGGAGCCACATCATGGCCAACATGACTTATACCGAAACCGGTTACCAGCATTCCAGCCAATTGAATCTGGTTGCTCGCGTTAAAATGACCGTTCTGACCTGGCTGGAGCGCAGCCGCAGCCGTCGCCAGCTCTCCGAGCTGCCCGAGTACCTGCTCAAAGATATCGGCCTGAACGAAGCTGACCGTTATCAAGAGACCACCAAGCCGTTCTGGCGTGGTTGATCAGCCGGGCATGGATGCCTTGTTTTTCTGCTGAGTCGTTTGCTGTTCTGCCCCTGTGGGGACCAGCCGCCAGGTCTGCCATTGTCTGTTTTATCTCCCCCCGTTTTCCCCCTGTTATTTGTTGATCCTTTTTCCTCTCCTCTTTATTCCACATCGCTACTGTCATTGCTGTCATCGTTCGATTGTTATCACATTTGTATCGTTAATGTTTGAATTTGTTTAAAAAATGATTTTAAGCCGCGATGCCTTGCGTATAATCCGGCCATAGTATTCCAGCGCAAGAGGGTGAGATGGATGATTCCCCAGCACGATTTTTTGGCCTTGACCCGCAGCCATGAGTGGCAGCTTGAGCCCTTTGAATTTGCCCTGCCCGATGGTGCGCGGGTCAGCGTCTGGGATACGGGCGTGCTCTGTCTGGAGCCTGCCAGTGGCACTGACGACCAGCCGGGAGGACGCAAGGATATCGTCCTCTCCTGCGGCATCCACGGCAACGAGACCGCTCCCATCGAGATCTGCAACCAGCTGCTGAGTCGTCTGCTCTCAGGCGAGCTGAGCGCCCGCCATCGGGTGCTGTTCCTGTTTGGCAATCCGGCGGCGATGAACCTCGGGCTGCGGGAGGTGGAGGAGAACATGAACCGCCTCTTCTCCGGCGCCCACAGCAAGGGGGAGGGGCTCTGCAATCGGGAGCGGATCCGCGCCATGCGCCTCGAGCAGTATGTGAGCCGCTTCTTTGCCGATCCGGTTCGTCCCCGTTACCACTACGACCTGCACACCGCCATTCGCGGTTCGCGCCACGAGAAGTTTGCCGTCTACCCCTTCCCCCACGAGCGGCCTCACTGCCGCGAGCAGGTGCAGTTCCTCGGCGCCTGCGGGGTGCGTACTATTCTGCTCTCCGCTAGCCCGACCACGACCTTCAGCTACTACAGCTCACGCCAGCATGGTGCCCACGCCTTTACGGTGGAGTTGGGCAAGGTGCGCCCGTTTGGCGAGAACGATATGACCCGCTTTATCGAAACCCGCCAAGCGCTGCAGGAGCTGGTCACTCAGGATGAGGTGGCGCTGGAGCCGTGGCGGGCGGATGATTTCACCCTGTTTGCCATCGATCGGGTGATCACCAAAAAATCGGCGGACTTTCGCTTCCTGTTTGCCAGCGATGTCGACAACTTCACCGAATTCCCGCAAGGGTTCGTGCTGGCCGAGGATGGCGAGCTTCGCTACACGGTCGAGAAGCCGCGTGAGGCGGTAGTCTTCCCCAATGCCAATGTGGCGATCGGCCAGCGCACCGTGCTGATGGTGGTGCCGACAAGGCTCTGGGAATAGCGGTGATAGTTTTGCCTGCAGAGCGGTGATGCATCCGCAGGCGGCGCCAAGCCATTGTTTTCGTCGGTGGCTCAGACACAGCAGCGGTTAGCCGCAGTAATAAAAGGGGCCAGTCAGATGACTGGCCCCTTTTTTTATCGGGTTCAAGCGGTGAGGCTTAGCTGTTGTTCTTCACAAACAGGGTCAGCTCCTGACCGGGCTTGAGGTAATCCCCTTTATCCAGCTGATTCCAGCGCATCACATCGTTGATGGCCACCTGGAAGCGAGCCGCGATGGAGGAGATGGAGTCGCCACGGCGAACCTGATACACCATCGATTTGTCGCTCTTCTTCCCTTGCTTGGGATAGACCACCAGCTTCATGCCTGGCTTGAGCGCCGACTTGGCATTCAGACCATTCCACTTGGCGAGCTCTTCGTGGGAGACGCCGTGTGCCTGGCTGATGCTCCACAGGTTGTCACCCGAGCGCACCTTGTAACTGACTTTGGCCTTCTGGCTGCTGCCACGGCTTGCCAGCTGTTGCGGTTTGCTGGCGGAGCTGGCCTTGCTGCTGACCTGACCGTGGGTCGGGATCACCAGTTGCTGACCGCGACGCAGGTTGTTGCTGCGCAGATTGTTGGCCAGCTTCAGCTCACTCACGCTGACGCCATGATTCTGGGCAATGCGCGACAGGGTATCGCCACTGGTGACCTGATAGGAGCGGGTACGAATACGCTCGCTCTTGGGCAGATCGGCCAGTGCCAGCTCCAGGGTATCGGCATATTCTACCGGTACCAGCAGGCGGTAAGGACCACGGGGCGACATCACACCACGGCTCAGGGCCGGATTGACCTCCTTGAGCTGTGACGTGCGCAGACCTGCCAGTTGGGCGGCCACATTCAGATCGATCTGGCTGCCGGTCTCCACCACTCGCAGCTTCGGCTCGTTGGCGAGCACCGGCAACTGGATATTGTACTTGTCCGCATTGCTGATCATGTCAGCCATGGCGAGGATCTTGGGCACATACATCCGGGTTTCGCGGGGCAGATCGAGCGACCAGTAGTCGGTCGGTTTGCCTGCGCGCTGGTTACGCTGGATGGCGTTGCGCACCCGACCTTCACCGGCATTGTAGGCGGCCAGCGTTTGCAGCCAGTCACCGTCAAAGAAGCGGTTCAGGTACTCCAGATAGTCGAGCGCCGCATTGGTGGAGGCCAGCACATCGCGCCGTCCGTCATACCAGTTGTCGTGGCGCAGACCGAAGTTTCTGCCTGTCGCTGGCACAAACTGCCACAGACCGACGGCATTGCTGCGGGATCGGGCATGGGGATCAAACATGCTCTCGATCATCGGGACAGTAATAAGCTCCATTGGCAGCTCACGCCGTTCAATCTCCTCTACCATCAGATAGAGGTAGGGTTCAGCCCGGCTGGCAATGGTCGCCAGATGCTTATCATTGCGCAACAGCCACTCACGTTGCTGGCGGATGCGCGGGTTGTCCGGAGTTTCCAGTTGCATATCATCGCTGATACGCACCCACAGATTGTCCGTATCTTCCATTTCGTCCAGCTGTTCATCGCCAAACAGGAAATGGGAAGAGTGTTTTTTATGCGCTTTTTTCTTGACCTGGGGGGACTTGATCGGCTCGATTGCCGTTAGCGCCCGGTCATCCTGATGGCTCAGGTTTTGGCAGCCGCTGAGCAACAGCGCTGCCAATAAGGCCGTTCGTACCTTCATCTCGTTCCGGTCATTTTTAGGAAAAACAGCTCGCATCATAAGGGGCAATGGCCCCCTGATCAAGGTTTGTTCAAAAAACGTCCTTCCACTGACGCAGGATGGTGAAGGTATCTACCGGATTTTCCACGCATTTTAGTCCATGTTTTTCAGCAGAAAATTTCACTGAATCCTGTTCGCAGCGCAGAAAAATGTTGAAAGTACGTTCGTCACCCAGCCGGGTTGGCAGGCTTGGCAGCCCTTGTTGCCGCAGTTTGCTGATCAGCCCGATCTGGCGGCGGATCGCCGGGTTGTCCGGCTCGACCGCATAGGCAAAACGCAGGTTGGAGAGGGTGTACTCGTGGGCACAATAAATGAGGGTCTCATCGGGCAGGGCGGCGAGTCGTTGCAGCGAGTGGTACATCTGCTCCGGCGTCCCTTCAAACAGGCGGCCACAACCGGCCGAGAAGAGAGTATCGCCACAAAAGAGCATGCCGTTGCCATGGTAGGCGATGTGGCCGCGAGTGTGCCCGGGCACATGGATCACCTCGAGGGCGAGGCCGTGCCAGTTGATCTGATCGCCATCTTCCAGCCACTGACCGTGGTGATCCGGCATAGGGTCAAGTTTGGGGCCATAGAGCCGGGCGTGGGGGAAGTGGGCAAGCAGGTCGGTGACGCCCCCGACATGGTCGTGATGGTGATGGGTCAGCAGGATGGCATCGAGCACCAGCCCCAATGCCTCGAGCCGCTCCAGCACGGGTGCGGCATCGCCCGGATCGACCACCAGACAGTGATTTTCGTGGCGGATCAACCAGATGTAGTTGTCATTAAAGGCTGGAACTGTGATCACTGGATACATGAGTCTGCTTCTCTTTAGGGAGGGTATCTTATATAACAGGATGGCGTTCGAAACCCCGAGTTGAGCCCTATTATGCAGGTGGCACGTACCGAACAACAAATCGAGATCCCGACCAGCTGGTCTGCATTGCCTATGGGGGACTGGGTGGCGGCCGAGATCCAGGATCGGCTCGACAACTGGTGCCCCAATCTGTTTGGGTATCATCTGCTGAAAATTGGCGCCCTGAGCGCCGAGCTCTCCTGCAAACGCTCCTCCATTCGCCACCAGATCGGGGTCGCCCCCGGTGGGCGGCTGCTCGACATGTATGGCGACCCCCTCGATCTACCGGTACGGACCGGCAGCGTCGATGCCTGCCTGCTGGCCCACTGCCTTGATTTCTCCGCCGATCCCCACCAAGTGTTGCGCGAAGCCGAAAGAGTGTTGACCGACGATGGCTGGCTGATCATCAGTGGCTATAACCCCATGAGTCTGGTCGGGATCGGTCACTGTGTGCCGTTCTTGCGGCGCAGAATGCCCTGGTCAGCACGGATGTTCACCCCTGGGCGGGTGACGGACTGGTTGCATCTATTGGGATGCGAGGTGATGTTCGACGAGCGCTTTGGTTATTCGTTTATGGGAAAACAGAGTTGGCACAGTTGGTGGCGAGAGAGTATCGGGCGGGATTATTGCAGGGCATTTGCATCGGTATACGTGATTGCGGCCCGTAAACGGCGCTTTCCACTGATCCCGGTGCGGCGGCGCTGGCAACTGCCAAAGTCCCTCGCCACACCGGGAATGGCCCGTCAGGGCTGGTAGCCGGTATCCTCGGCCAGATCCTTGCCGCAGGCGGCCTCTCTGGCCAGCTCGTCACACCGTTCGTTCTCCGGGTGGCCGGAGTGACCCTTCACCCAGAGCCACTCAATCTGGTGGCGACCCACTTCCGCATCCAGCTCCTTCCAGAGATCGACGTTTTTGACCGGTTGCCGGTTGGCGGTCATCCACCCTTTCTTCTTCCAGCCGATGATCCACTGGGTGATCCCCTGGCGCACATACTGGCTGTCGGTGGTGAGGCGCACCTTGCACGGTTCGTTGAGGGTGCGCAGCCCCATGATGGCGGCCATCAGCTCCATCCGGTTATTAGTGGTCAACTTGAATCCGGCGGAAATCTCTTTGCGGTGCTTGCCGTAGACCATCACGGCCCCGTAACCACCCGGGCCCGGATTGCCGAGGCAGGAGCCGTCGGTATAGACATCAATCTGTTTTAACATGAGCAATCAATCTGTTTTAACATGAGGCTTGGGGTAAACTAGCGAGTAAGTAAAGCCGAAGTTTGACATAGATTGGATCATGAACACACCCCAACTGAATCGCCAGATCATTCTGGATACTGAAACCACAGGTATGAATACGGCGGGCGGCCCTGTCTATCTGGGGCACCGCATTATCGAAATCGGCTGTGTGGAGGTGATCAACCGCAAGCTGACCGGTAACCACTATCACGTCTATATCAAGCCTGATCGTCTGGTTGACCCGGAAGCGATCCAGGTACACGGTATCACCGACGAGTTTCTGCGTGACAAACCGTCGTTCAGCCAGATTGCCGATGAATTCCTCGACTTCATCCGCGGCGCCGAACTGATCGCTCACAACGCGCCGTTTGACGTGAGCTTCATGGACTACGAGTTCAGCAAGCTCGGACTCAACTTCAAGACGGCGGATATCTGCACCATCACAGATACCCTGGCGATGGCGCGGGATCTCTTCCCCGGCAAGCGCAACAACCTGGATGTGCTGTGCGATCGTTACGGTATCGACAACTCCCACCGTACCCTGCACGGGGCTCTGCTCGATGCGGAGATCCTGGCGGACGTCTACCTGCTGATGACCGGCGGCCAGACCAAACTCAATCTGGCTACCGAGAGCAACGAAAACGAAAGCAATCAGGACACCAGCATTCGCCGGTTGGAGAGCAACCGACCCGCCCTCAAGGTGGTGCGTGCCAGTGCCGAGGTTCAGGCCCTGCACGAGGCGAGACTGGATCTGGTACAGAAAAAGGGAGGAAGTTGTCTGTGGCGGCAATGAGCAAGTGGTGTGCCGGTCTGCTGTTGTTGCTCTCGCTGGGGGCGATGGCGACCGAGGTATTTGCCCCTTCCGATATTCCGCTGCTGGATAACCGCTTTCGCATCGATTACGGGGTGAAGGAGATCACCTTCATCATCAAGCGCAAGCCGGGCACCCCGTCCGTGATTCTGGTTCGCCCCGATGGCAGCAAGCTTTACGTGGGCAAGGTCAAACCCGCAGATGTGGGTTGGCTGGCGCTGCCGGAGCATGATCTCATTACCCTGCGCAATCCCATGCCGGGCCCCTGGCAGGCGATTGGCGAGGTGGATCCCGACAATCGGGTGCGCATTCTCTCCGATATCCGGCTCGATATCGCCGCCCTGCCGATGCAGCTCTATCAGGGGGAGGTGGTCAAGCTCAAGGCGTGGTTGCTGATCAATGGTCAGCCGCCGAAAGATAAATACTATCTCTCTGATCTTGGCATGACCGTCAAGCTGCAATCGTTCAGCGATGCCGATAAGAAAGAGGTCGTGCTGGATCAAGTACTTGGCCACTATCGCGATGATGGCAAGGGGCTCGACGAAGTGCCGGGCGATGGCATCATGACGGCGGAAGTGACGCTGCATGACATTCCCGGTGGCAAGTACCGCGCCATGTTCAGCACGGGCAATCAGGTTTTTGTCCGTGCCCGTTATCAGGATGTGCTGCTTTACCCCTATCCGTTCAGCTATAACTTGTCGCCGCCTTCGGATGAGCTGGGTGCCAAGCTCTCACTGCTAATCGACCGTGATGAGCTGCATCCCGCCTCCGTGGTGGTCAAGGGGAGTGTGACCAGCAATGTGGGCGGCCTCTACGAGTTCAGCGAGACCGCCAGCGACCCCAAGCTTGATATCGATCTCTCCAACCTCAAGGAGGTCGGTCAGCATGAGGTGAAAGCAACCCTCTATGGCACCACTCGCCTCGGCCGTGAGCTGAAAATCGAGTTGCCGGTGAAAACCTTCAATGTCTTCCCGCCACCGCCGCCTCCTGTAGAGGTGGTGTCGGCCGCCGCTCAGGCCTCCAGCGCCGAGTCTACCGAAGAGCAGCCTGAAGAGGGAATGGGGTGGCTACTTTGGGTTCTGGTTGGGGGTGGGGTACTACTGGTGTTGCTGGGAGGCGCAGGTTTTGTGGTGATGCAAAAACGGCGTGCTTTTAAACGTGCGCTAGCAGCAGCTCAGGCTGAAAATCAACAAAACGGCCAACCGGCAGCCAAGCTAGATCTCAACTTGCCAGAGCAGTAGCCCAGACTCGGGAAAAACGATACACCAGAGAGAAGAAACCGCCCTCGATAAGCAGGGCGGTTTTTTTAGCTCGACCCCTTAGGATAAGGGATTGGCAGCAATCAGTGATCGCCGATATAGACATCCTTGTTCTGCTCGCGGATTTCGAGGAACTTGTCCAGATTGGCCATCATCAGCTCGACCAACTGGGGGTCGAAATGCTGCCCCTTCTCCTCTTCAATCAGGGCCAGCACCTTGTCCAGCGGCCATGCTTTCTTGTAGCAGCGATCCGAACCCAGGGCATCGAACACATCGGCCAGTGCCACGATCCGTCCTTCCAGTGGGATATCGGCCCCCTTCAAACCGCGGGGATAACCGCTGCCATTCCACTTCTCATGGTGATTGCCTGCTATGGTGGCGCCAATCTGGAACAACGCCAGATCGCTGCCGGAGAGCATGTCCTGACCGAGTTGGGCATGAGTTTTCATGATCTCCCACTCTTCCGGGGTCAGCTTGCCCGGTTTGTGCAAAATGGCATCGGGAATCCCCACCTTGCCAATGTCGTGCAGTGGTGAGGCCCGTTTAACCAGCTCGCTCTGCTCTTCGCTCATCCCCAGCAGATGGCAGAAAAGCTCGGTGTAGAGCGCGACCCGTTTGACGTGTAACCCTGACTCCTTGGAGCGGGTTTCGACCAGTTCGCCGATGCGATAGATGATCTCCCGCTGGTTGTCGGCGATCACCTCGTTGAGCCGGATATTTTCCAGTGCCACTATGATGTTTTCGGTAAACAGGGTCAGCAGGCTGGTATCGATCTGACTGAGCTGGCGAGTGGTCTCGATATGAAACAACAGGTGGTGGCGCGGGTTTTGGCAGTAGAGCACCATCTGGTTGGTGTTGTAGATATTGCAGCCCCGGGTCATGGCCTGACGCAGTATCTCGGGTGCCTCTGTCAACCGCACCGGGGGATGACCTGGCAGCAGGGGCTCCAGCAGTTGATCCTTCACTTCGTAGGCATATTGTTTTACATCGTAAATCTGGGTCTCTCCCAGATGGAGCAGGGCGCTCAGCTGCTCTTGGGCGCCTTCGACAAACTGACGCAGCGCCCGTTTCTCAAAGATCCCCTTGGAGGCTTCGATGACTTTTTCCAGCCCTTGCCGGTTGCTTTCCAGGGTGCGGATATCCCGATAGGAGCGCAGGCTGGCCCGCAGCAGGGTGCGCAGCTTCTGGGAGGTGAGCTCGGTTTTATCCTTGTAGTCGTTGATGTCGTAGTTGGTCACCACGTCATCTTCCGGCGCTTGGCCGGGTTGGCCGGTACGCAGCACGATGCGTACCATCTTGTTTTGCAGCTCTTCACGGACATATTTGACAACATCAAGACCGGCGTGATCGACCTCCATCACCACGTCCAGCAGCAGCAGTGCAACATCCGGGGTGGTGGCCAGCAATTTTTTTGCCTCTGCAGCCGAATAGGCATGCAGAAACTCGATGGGACGATTGTCAAACTCGAATTTGTTTAAAGTGATCTTGGTGATGCGATGCACTTCCGGTTCATCGTCAACAATCATCACCCTCCAGCCTGCTTGCTGCGCGTCGGGGAGGGAGAGCTCGTCATCATCAATAATCAGGATCTGGTCATCCATCATACAATCCTGTTTGGCATCCTGTGCTTACATTAACTGCTTCACTAAGGATAGGAAACTTATTGAGAAATAAAATTTGATCTCGAAAAACTATGGTCGAAATAGGCAAATGGAACCCTGCGTGACAGTGTTGTTGTCCGGCTGCTTTCTTCGTCCAATCATGGGACTAGCGTGCATAAGCCCGTTTCTCTGTTCGGGGGCTGATGGTAGTGATTAGTGATGTTTGAGCCGGATAGACGAGAAATAATCGCATTTGATAGTGATTCCCATTTGTGTGTAGCATAGGCAACACACTCAACGAGGAGCCTCATTGTGTCCCCATCTCTGCCTCCCAATCGTCCCCGTCTGCTGACTGTCAAAGCCATTACCCAGATCACCCCCCATTTGCGTCGTATCACCTTTGGTGGCAGCGAACTGGCTGACTATCCCTTCACCTGCGGTGGGGCCCATATCAAGGTGATGCTGGCCCAGCCCCATCAGGTAGAGCCGGTGCTGCCTGCAATGACCCCGAGCGGCCCGCGCTGGAGTGACCCGGCTGACAAGCCGGTGATCCGCACCTACACCATCCGCGCGTTTCGCCGTGATGAGCAGGAAATTGATATCGACTTCGTGCTGCACGGTGACGGCGGGCCCGCCAGCGCCTTTGCTACCCATGCCAAGCCGGGAGAGAAGGTAATCCTCTCCGGGCCGGGTGGTCCCAACCCTATGCTGCAACCGGCCGATCACTACTGTCTGGTAGGGGATCTCACCGCCTTGCCCGCCATCATGGCGATGTGCGAGGTGATGCCTGCCGATGCCAGAGGGGAAATTGCGATTCTGGTGCCGGATCAGGCCGATGCTCAGCCGTTGACGCTGCCGGTCGGGGTGCGCTGTCACTGGTTTGTCGGCGAGCCCGAGTCCAGCGGCCTGCTGGAGCATGTGATTGCTCTGCCGCTGGTGCGCGATGGTGGCTTCTTCTGGCTGGGTGGGGAAGAGGCGCTGGTGCTGCCGCTGCGCCGCCATTTTCGGTCTGTGCTCGAGGTGGATCGCCAGTCGCTCTACGCCGTGCCGTACTGGCGCCGGGGCAAGAGTGAAGAGGCCTATCACCAGACTCGCCACGATGTGATGGATAATTAAGCGGATGCGAAAGAATACCTGATTCACTCTTGCAAATAAAAATGATTTGCATTTAGTATTGCGCCGTCCCGATGTCAGTCGGTACGGCGCTTTTGTTATTGATGGCTGCGAGTGGCATAGCACAACGCAGGGCCTGCCGTAATGCACTGATGTTCGGGGTGATGGGGCATGGACGACTGTTCATGCCAATGAACTCCATCACTTTGCACCGGGTCTGGTGAGGTCAGACAGGGATGTCGGTGGTGTTGGCCTTGGTTGTTTTATGTGGAGTGTTGATGATGCGTACATCATCCCGACGATTTGCAGTGCATCCGCTGGTGTTGTCCCTTTTTGCCCTGCCAGTTCTGGCCCAAGGGACTGCGCCTGTCACCGTTCATGAAACTATGGTGGTGACGGCGAGTAAAACCCGGCACAGCGAGCTGACCGCCCCGGCCAGCGTCTCTGTGGTGACTCGGGCCGAGCTCGACAAGCTCAATGTCAATGACCTCACCGGCGCTCTGAAACAGTTGCCGGGGGTCAATATCAGCCCTGCGACCAGCTACGGCCGCAGCGAGATCAAGTTGCGCGGGCTGGAGGGGGATTACACCCTGTTGCTGGTCAATGGGCGGCGTATCAGCTCCCGCGATGCTCTTACCTCCGGTTATGGCAATGATTTCGATCTCTCCGCCATCCCCATGGCGGCCATCGAGCGTATCGAAGTGATCCGTGGCCCCATCTCCTCCCTCTACGGCGCAGATGCGCTGGGTGGGGTGGTCAATGTCATCTTGCGCCAACCCGGGGAGAAGACCGAAGCGGCGGCCACCTATACCTTCAGCGACCCCACCGACGGTCACGGCGGGGATATCAACAAGGCGAGTGCCTATGTGGGCGGGGCACTGATCGACAACAAGCTGCTGGCCAACCTGGTGGTAGAAGGGAACCACCGGGACGCCTGGCAGAGCGAGCAGAGCATCAACCCCAAGGCCGATGCCATCGAGCAGCGTGAAAAGCTGGGGATCCTCTCCAACGTCAAATGGCTGATCGACGATCGTCAGGATCTGGATGTGGGGATGAACTACGCCAAAGACGATCGGGAGGCCCACTGGAACAACTACGGCCAGACGCCGCGCAATATCCAGCAGATGGAGCGACTGGGGCTCAATGCCACCCATGTCGGCCGTTGGGATCAGTTCGACAGCCGGGTCGGCTATGCCTTCGAGCAGGTTGATCTCTTTGATGACTCCGAACTGATGACGGCGCTGAGCAAGACCTGCGGCGATGTGAGCCAGACCAACCACACCTTTGATGGCCAGCTGAGCGGCAATCTGGGCAGCCACCTGCTGACCAGCGGTGCCGAGTACCGCATCACCGAACTCAAGCATAATGTCAACCTCAAGGGGGGCGATGTCAGCGTCAACCAGAGCGCGCTCTATCTGCAGGATGAGTTTGGCTTTGGCGATCTGGCGTTGACCCTGAGTGGCCGGGTCGATCACCACGAGACCTATGGCACCGAGTTCAGCCCCCGCGGTTATGCCCTCTACAGCCTGACTGACAACTGGGTGGTCAAGGGCGGCATTGGCAAGGCATTCAAGGCGCCGACCATTGCCCAGTCCAACCCGGATTATGCCGTAGCCGCCTGTCGCGGTCGCTGCGCCGTGGTGGGCAACCCGGATCTGAAGCCGGAAACCGCCGTCAGCTACGAGCTGGGCACCGCCTATGATGGTTCGTTCTGGGGCGCCGGGGTTACCGTCTTCCACAACGATATCAAGGACAAGATCCAGAGCGAGGCATGGACCTCCACCTGGCGTCCGGCGGTGATGACCTATCAGAACGTCAGCAAGGCCCGCATCAAGGGGGTGGAGCTGAGCGGCTGGTTTGATATCACCGATGCCCTGACCCTCTCCAGCAACGTCACCCTGATCGACGGGGAGGACAAGACCAGCGGCAAGGATCTCTATCGGACGCCGGAGCATACCGTCAACGCCAAGCTGGAGTGGCAGGTCATCGAGAGCCTGAGTACCCAGCTCGGCTGGAACTACACCGGCAGCCAGATCCTTCCGGTTCCGCGCATGAGCGGCACCACCTATGAGACCACCGCCGGATTCCACACCCTGGATATCGGGGCAGTCTGGAACGCCACTCGGGCACTGGATCTGAAGTTCGGGCTCAACAACCTGACCAATACCAAGCGTGACTGGGTTGCCACCGAGGCCGATCAGATCCTCGACGGGCGCACTGTCTATGCCGGTGTGGCCTACAAGCTGTAATGGCTGAGCGGGAGCCCGCCCTGGCGGGCTTCCGTTGTTGCCACGGTATCACCTCGGATGACGGCTTTTGTGTCAACAAGATGGCATTGCAATCATAAGGAGTTAAAGGGTGTTTAGAGACCAGACCTCGCTGTTCTGGCTGGGATTGTTCCTCCTGTTCGTACTGCTTTCTCTTTCGCTCGCCACCGGTGCGGGTGTCTATGGTGCTCGCGAGGTGCTCGGCTACCTGATGGGGGATGCCCGCTGGGCTGGCGACCAGAAGCTCGCCATGGTGCTCAATACCTTGCGACTGCCGCGCACCCTCTGTGCCATGGTGGTCGGCGCCTCTTTATCTCTGGCTGCCTCCTTGTTGCAGAGCGCGACCCGCAATCCGCTGGCGGAGCCCGGCCTGCTCGGCGTCAACGCCGGGGCCGTCTTTGCGCTGGTGGTGGGGCTCACCTGGTTCGGGGTGGAGTCCGCCTACGGCTATCTGCTCTGGGCCGGACTCGGTGCGCTGCTCGGCAACGTGATTGTGCTGGGGCTTGGCATGATGATTGGCCGCTCCAACCCGCTGAAGCTCATTCTGGTCGGGGTGGCGCTCTCCGCCACCTTCGGCGGTCTCTCCAGCTTTCTGCTGCTCTCCAACAAGATGGTGCTGGAGCAGTACCGCTTCTGGAACCTCGGCTCCCTGTCGGCGGCCAATCTCGATGCCATCATTGCCGTGCTGCCCTTCGTGTTGGCGGCGTTTGTCATCACCCTGCTGCTCTGTCGCCAGCTAACCCTGATGCAGATGGGGGACAGTCAGGCCCAGGCGCTGGGGATCCGCCCCAACCGGGTGCGGATTGGCGTGCTGCTGGCCGCCACCCTGTTTACCGCCAGTGCCATCGCCATCGCCGGCCCTATCGGCTTTGTCGGCTTTCTGGCCGCCTACTGTGGCCGATTGGTGGAGCCGGTGAAGCTGTCGGTGCAGGTCTGTTTCTCCGCCCTGTTCGGCATGCTGTTTCTGCTGTTGGCAGACATTCTGGCGCGCTGGCTGATCCAGCCGTTCGAGCTGCCCAACGGGGTTATTCTGGCCCTGATTGGCGCACCTGTGCTGATCGCCATTGTTCATCGCGGGGGCTTTCGTACCCTGCTGACCGTCAAGTGAGGGGTTGATGCGTACACCTACCGATATGCTCTGCCTGCGGGCCGGCAACCGCTCTTTGCTGCTCCATCTGCCAAGCTGGCGCGGGCTGGCTCTGCTGGCCGTGGCGTTGCTGGCCCTGGCTCTGCTGGCCCTGAGCGTTGGCGGCGGCAAGCTCGGCTTTGCCGGGGTGGTCAACACCCTGATGGGGGAGGGGACGCGGCTTGAGCAGCTCACCCTGTTCAAGATCCGGCTGCCGCGCATCCTTGGGGTGGTGGTGGCGGGGGCTGCAATGGGGCTCTCAGGCTGTCTGGTGCAGACGCTGGTGCGCAACCGGCTGGCCACCCCCGACATGGTGGGGGTCAACAACGGCGCCTCTCTGGCCATCATCATCTTCTCCCTCTATCTGACCGTGGGCAGCTGGCCCTGGTGGGCGGCCCCCATCGGCGCCATCTTCGCGGCGCTGGTGCTCTATGCCCTCTGCCGCAAACCGGGTGAGCAGGGCTATCTGTTCGTGGTGATCGGTATCGGCCTCTCCGAGCTGTTCGAGGCGCTCGGCCAGTTTGTGATGTCCACTCAGGCCCTGCTGCACCTGAGCTCCCTCTATCTGTGGAACATGGGCAGCTTTATCGCCGTGGGTTACAGCACCATCACCCCCATCGCCATCCTGTTGCTGCTGCTCTGCCCCTGGATCGTCTATCTCTCCCGCTCGCTGGCGGTGCTGCGCTTTGGCCCCGAGATGGCCAGAGGGCTTGGCGTCAACGGCGATCGGGTGCAATTGGGCATTCTGGCCCAGGCCATTCTGGTGGCGGCGCTCGGCACCGCCATCGGCGGCCCCGTGGTCTTTATCGCCATGGCGGCCCCCATTCTTGCCTCCTGGCTGGTAAAAGACCGGGTGGTGCCGCTCTGGCTGGCGGCACTCAGCGGCGCCCTGCTGCTGCTTGCCAGTGATACCCTGGTTCGGGGGCTGGCCAGCCCCCACGAGGTGGCGACCGGTATCATGACCCGCATTCTCGGTGGCCTGTTGCTGCTGTTTCTTCTCGTTAACGATCGCCAGAGGGCTGACTGATGACGCTCACCGTAAATCGCCTCCACTTCGCCTATCAGCAGACTCCCATCCTGCGGGACATCTCCTTCAGCGTGCCGAGGGGCAAGCTGGTGGGGATCGTCGGCCCCAACGGCTGCGGCAAATCGACCCTGCTCAAGCTGCTATCTGGCCAGATGAAAGCCCAACGCGGCGAGATCCTGCTCAAAGGCAAGCCGCTTGCCAGCTACCCCATGAAGGGGCTGGCGCGGGAGCTCGCCTATCTGCCCCAGCGGCCCACCCTGCCTGCCGGCATTCTGGTGGAGCAGCTGGTGCAGTATGGCCGTCACCCTCATCAGGGCTGGTTCAATCAGTGGGGTGAGGAGGATGCCCGCATGGTGCGTATTGCCTGCGAGCGAATGCAGCTTGAGGGGATCTGGCAGCAGAGCGCTGCGTCCCTCTCCGGCGGGCAGGCACAGCGGGCGTGGCTGGCGATGATCCTGGCGCAGGACAGCGACATGGTGCTGCTCGACGAGCCCACCAGCGCCCTCGATATCGGTCACCAGACCGAGGTGATGGAGGCGATCCATCGCATCACCGCCGAGGGCAAAACCGTGCTGCTGGTGATCCACGATCTGGCGATGGCGGCCCGCTACTGTGACGAGCTGATCGCCATCGGCGAGGGGACCATTGCCGCCATGGGCCCGGCCCGGGAGGTGGTGACCAAGTCCTTGATCGACCGGCTCTACCAGACCAGTGTCGACATTCTGCATGCCCCCGGCGACGGGGCGCCCATTATCGTGCCCCGTCGCCACGAACATGGCCGTGCCCTGCGTTCGGCGAGTTGAGTCATATGGGCCTGCTCTGTGGGCCCACCGAGTGTATTCACGCGGCCGATTATCCGTGCCGTGCAACGAGAAGGAGTGAAATGATGAAGCGTTTTGCCGCCCTGGCAGCAGCCATCCTGATGCTGGCCGCGCCGCAGGTTCAGGCGCAGGAGATGCGTGAAGTGACCGATGCGTTTGGCCAGAAGGTGCAGGTGCCAGCCCAGCCAATGCGGGTGGTGGTGCTGAGCGAGCTCGAACTCGACAGCACCCTGACCCTGGGGCTGACCCCCATAGGCGCCGTCAATGGCCGTGGTCAACCCACCTTGCCCCGCTATTTGCTGAACAAGGCGGGCATGGGTATCCAGGTGATCGGCGATCTCGACAGCCCCAATCTGGAGTCGCTGATTGCGCTGGAGCCCGACCTTATCCTGACCGGCCAGACCCGTCCCGAACTGCTGACCTTGCTGGGGGAGATCGCGCCGACCGTGGTGACCAGCAAGTGGGGTGAACCGTGGCAGGATAGCTTCCGCCGCACCGCCCACACCCTCAACCGCGACCAGCAAGGGGATACTTTCTTGCTGCAGTATGCCGAGCGGTTGACTCAGGCCCGCAGCAAGCTGGCCAAGCATCAGGGGGAGAGCATCAGCATAGTGCGCTGGAACCCCAAGGGGCCGAGCTTTATGTATCAGGGCACCTTTGCCAGCAGCGTAGTGGAGTCGATGGGGCTGGTACGCCCAAGCAAGCAGCAGGGGACTGGCGCACCCCACTCACCGGCGCTGAGTCTGGAGTCCCTCAACCTGCTGGATGCTGACTGGCTGGTGGTCGGCACTCTGAGCGCCAGCGGTGATGCGGTGGATGCCATGCGTCAGGCGGAGCAGACCCCGGCGTTCCAGCAACTGCCGGTGATCAAGGCCAAGCGCTTTGGCGCCGTTGACGGGTCGCTCTGGACCTCCAGCGGCGGCCCGCAGGCGGCCCTTAAGGTGATCGAGGATGTGGAGCAGTTGCTGGCAACCCGCAGCTGAACGAGCGCGTTATCTGAGGGATGAAATCTGTGCGAATGAACCACAGATAGAGTATCTATCTATCAGTGGTTCATTAATGTGGATGTTAATTTCTTTTATTGGCTCATTCGCAAAAGAGTGCTTTCGTTTATTGATTAATGTGTGAATTGCTGCACGTTCTGGGTACGAGCCTCGCGGTATGGCTTTTGTCGCCCCCGTTTTTCCGTATGGTATGAGCGTTTATTGGGTCAAGGGTTAATTGCTGCTTGTTCCCGTTAAGTGCTTGCTACCAAAGAGGAATCTAAATGAACGAGAGTCGACGTAGAGTCACCCTGGGGCTGTTGAGTACCCCCCTGGTCGCCACCCTCACCGGCTGCAACAGCAGCAATGACAGCCAGGGGAGTGCGGCGGATTTTCGCACCACCCTGACCGACCGGCTGAGCGCCGAGCTGCACGACGAGCAGACGGCCCGCCAGCTGGCCCCCTTCATCGAGGAGGCCTGCTTCAACATGACCCCGTCCCGGGTCGCCATCGACCAGGCCCACTGCGTCATCGCCTTTGCCTTCGGCAACCGCCCCAACGCCTCGGGCAACCCGGATGAACTGGCCGAGCCCGGCCCCATGAACGAGGCTCTGGCTGCCTGCTGTGCGGCCCTCTATCGGCAAAAGCCGGTGCCCATGTACGTGCAATGGGAGATTGCCCGCTTCCTCGACTCGGCCCGCTATCCGGACATTCCAGCCCGGGATGTCATCTCCATCGAGCCTTACTGGGATAATGAAGGCAAGCTGGTCTACCTCAGCACGGACGGCGTGGTGGAGGCCATTGTCAGGGATTATGCCGGCGGAGATGCCGCCGCCCTTGGCACGGCGGCCGTTATCGGTCACCGCGACCACGTCAAGCGCTGCATCATCACCTGCCGTGCCCGCAAGGTGGCGAGCCATGCCCCGGAGGGGATCGAACTGCCCGTCTGGTACGACGAGCAATCCGATCAACCCTGGACCCGTCGCCGCGACCTCTATGTGCTGCAGGATATCTCGGTTCAGTTGATGGGGGTGGCGCAGGCCAACATAGCCCAAGCCTATCCGAACGGCTGAGGAGACCGCTCGGCGGATGGTGCAATAACAGAAAACGGCGGGATGATCCCGCCGTTTTTTTTTGAAATGACTCTGATTACTGTTTCTGGATAGTGGTTACGGTTAGCTTGCCATCCGGGTTCTCGGCGTGAAAACGCACCGCATCCCCCACCTTCAGATCCTGGAGCTGGGCCGGGTTAGCTACTCGAAAGACCATGGTCATGGGGGGCATCTTGAGGTTCTCGATCGCCTCGTGCTTGATGCCGACTTTGCCGCGCCCCTCATCGAGGCGGGTAATGACCCCCTTGGTCATCACCATTGCGGCCTGTTCGCTCATCTCACCCGTCTGACTCATATCGTGCCCTTCATGGTGCATCATCTCTTCGGCTTGCAGGTTGGTCTGGGTGGCAAGGCCAAGCAGCAGGGTCAGGGTCAGCGTTTTGTAGTTCATGATGGTTTCCTTATCGTTCAGTCAATATGGATCGTGAAATCGGGTTACTCGGATTGCGGGTACGCGCTCTTGCCAAGGCTGCGACTGCGCCACAGGTAGTAGGCGGCGGGCAGCACCAAGAGGGTCAGCACCAGCGCGCTCACCATGCCGCCGATCATGGGGGCGGCGATGCGCTGCATCACCTCGGATCCGGTGCCGTGGCTCCACATGATGGGCAAGAGGCCAGCGATGATGGTGACCACCGTCATCATCTTGGGGCGCAGGCGCAGGGCGGCGCCGTGGATCACCGCCCGGTGCAGACCCGCCTTGTCCGGCTTGCCACTGGCCACCAGGTCATCCCAGGCATGGTTGAGGTAGACCAGCATCAAGACGCCGGTCTCTACCGCCACCCCCGCCAGAGCGATAAAGCCCACCCCGACCGCCACCGAGAGGTTGAAGTCGAGCAGCCAGAGGGTCCAGATCCCCCCCACCACCGCCAGCGGCAAGGTGGTGAGAATGAGCAGCACCTCCTGAACGCGGCGAAACGCCAGATAGAGCAGCAGCACGATAATGGCGACCGTCAGCGGCACCACGTAGGCGAGGCGCGCCTTGGCCCGTTCCATGTACTCGTATTGGCCAGACCAGGTGAGGGCGTAGCCCGCCGGCAGCACCAGCTGCTTGCCCACCTCGGCTTTGGCCTCATCGACGAAGGAGCCGATATCGCGGCCGCGAATATCGACGTAGACCCAGCCGTTGAGCCGCGCGTTTTCACTGCGCAGCATGGGGGCTTCATCGCTGATGTAGACCTGGGCTACATCCGCCAGCGCGATGCGAGCGCCACTTGGCGTGACCACCGGCAGCAGCTCCAAGCTGGCTACAGAATCGCGATAGCTCTGGGGGTAGCGCAGGTTGATGGGATAGCGTTCGCGCCCCTCGATGGTTTGGCCCACCTCCATGCCGCCCACTGCGGTGGCGAGCACCGCCTGTACATCGGCGATGTTGAGGCCATAGCGGGCCGCTTTGAGCCGGTCGATATCTACCTTGACGTAGCGGCCACCCGCCACCCGCTCGGCGTAGACCGATGAGGCGCCCTCTACCTTGCCAACGATCTGTTCGAGCTGTTGGCCGAGTTGCTGGATCACCTTGAGATCCGGCCCCGCTATCTTGATGCCGACCGGGGTCTTGATACCGGTGGCAAGCATGTCGATGCGGGTCTTGATGGGGGGCACCCAGGCGTTGGTGAGGCCGGGGAAGCGGATGAGGGAGTCGAGCTCCTCTTTCAGCTTCTCCGGGGTCATGCCGGGGCGCCACTGATCCCGGGGCTTGAGCTGGATGCTGGTCTCCATCATCACCAGATCGGCAGGGTCGGTGGCGGTTTCGGCGCGCCCCGCCTTGCCGAACACGTTCTGCACCTCGGGTACGGTACGAATGAGCTTGTCGGTCTGCTGCAAAATCTCCCGCGCCTTGCCCACCGAGATATTGGCTGCGGTGGTGGGCATATACATGATGTCCCCCTCGTCCAGCGGCGGAATGAACTCGGAGCCCAGGTACTTGAGCGGCCAGAAGCCCGCCACCGTGACCACGGCGGCGATGGCCAGGGTGGTTTTCGGGCGGGCCAAGACGGCTTTGAGCAGCGGCACATAGCCCTGGCTTAGCCAGCGGTTCAGCGGGTTGGCTTGCTCCGCCAGCACCTTGCCACGGATGAAGTAACCCATGATCACCGGCACCAGCGTGATGGCGAGCGCGGCAGCCGCCGCCATGGCATAGGTCTTGGTGAAGGCGAGGGGGTGGAACATCCGCCCCTCCTGCGCCTCCAGCGCAAACACCGGCAGGAAGCTGATGGTGATGATCAGCAGGGAGAAGAAGATGGCAGGCCCCACTTCGATGCTCGCCTCTGTGATGATGCGCCAGCGGTTCTTGTCGGTGAGCGCCTCCTGCTCCATGTGTTTGTGGACGTTCTCGATCATCACGATGGCGCCATCCACCATGGCGCCGATGGCGATGGCGATGCCCCCCAGCGACATGATGTTGGCGTTGATCCCCTGCAGGTGCATCACGATAAAGGCCACCAGAATGGCGATGGGCAGGGTAATGACCACCACCAGTGACGAGCGCAGGTGGAACAGGAAGGCGAGGCAGACCAGCACCACCACGGCGAACTCCTCCAGCAGCTTGCCGGAGAGGTTATCGATGGCGCGCTGGATAAGGTCGGAGCGATCGTAGACGGTGACCACCTCCACCCCCTCCGGCAGGCTGCTCTTCAGCTGAGCGAGCCGCGCCTTGACCCCGTCGATGGTGTGCTGAGCATTCTCGCCATAGCGCATGACGATAATGCCGCCCACCACTTCCCCTTCGCCATTGAGCTCGGCCAGGCCGCGCCGGCTCTGGGGCCCGGTGACCACATCCGCCACGTCGCCCAGCAGCAGCGGGGCGCCGCGCACATTGGTGCCGAGCGGGATCTGCTTCAGATCCTCGACGCTCTTGAGATAGCCGTTGGAGCGCACCATGTACTCCGCTTCCGCCATCTCGATGACGGAGGCGCCGGTCTCCTGATTGCCCTGCTTGATGGCGGTCTCGATAAGGGAGAGCGGGATGCCGTAGGCGCGCAGTTTGTCCGGGTCGACCCGCACCTGATACTGGCGCACCATGCCGCCCACGGTGGCAACTTCGGAGACCCCGTCCACCGTCTGCAACTCGTACTTGAGGAACCAGTTCTGCAGCGAGGTGAGCTGGCTGAGGTCATGCTTGCCGGTTCTGTCCACCAACGCGTACTGATAGACCCAGCCCACCCCGGTGGCATCGGGGCCGAGCTGGGGACGGGCGGAGGCGGGCAGGTTGGGGGCGACCTGGCTCAAATACTCCAGCACCCGGGCACGGGCCCAGTAGAGGTCGGTGTTGTCGTCAAACAGCACATAGACGAAGGAGTCGCCGAAGAAGGAGTAGCCGCGCACCGTGGTGGCCCCCGGCACCGCCAGCATGGCGGTGGTGAGCGGGTAGGTCACCTGATCCTCCACCACCTGGGGCGCCTGGCCTGGATAGGAGGTCTTGATGATCACCTGCACGTCGGAGAGATCCGGCAGGGCGTCCACCGGGGTTTGCTTGACCGACCAGAGCCCCCAGGCGGTGAGCATGAGGGTCAATAGCAGCACCAGAAAGCGGTTGCCCACGGACCAGCGAATAATCGAGGGGATCATGGTTGGGCTCCTTGCTCATTGGGTGCAGAGAGCGGAGAGCGGTTGCCTGTCAGGCAGCGAATGATGGAAGGGATCATGATTTCTTCTCCACCTCGGGCATCGCCATCTGATGCTGGCTATGGTCCATGTCTTCCATCTTCTCCATCTCATCTGCCGCAGGCTTGGCGGTGTCACCGCTTGCCGGCGTTTGCTGCTGATGGATGGTGGTGATGCGGTACTCATCCCCCTCCTGCATCACCTGCAGATGGAGGGGCTGTCCCTCGACCAGCTTGCTGATGTCGACTCCTTCGGCGACGGTAAATTCCATCTCCATGGCGGGCCACTGCCACTCGGGGATGGGTTGGTGGGAGACCATCAGGGTACGGTTGGACAGATCGATGCTTTCAACCTCGCCCTGGGTCCATACCTGGGCAGGGCGCACTGCCGTCATACGCTGGAAGTCTGAATCGATGGCCGACTCGGAGTCGAGCAGGAACTGGGCCGAGCTGACGATGTTATCCCCCGCCTCTACCCCTTCCTTGATGGCCACCTTGTCGCCAAACTGGGGACCCAGAGTGACGGCCACCGACTTGAAGCTGCCATCCCCCAGCGCCAGCACCAGCCGGTCCTGGCTGCCGGTACGGATCACCGCTTCGCTCGGCACCACCGGTTGCGGCTCTCCCTTGCCCGCCTGAATCGTCACCTTGGCGAACATATTGGGTTTCAAAAACTCGTCCGGGTTGGCGAAGCGCAGGCGCACCTTGAGGGTACGGGTGGTGGCATCCAGAGTCGGGTAGAGGTAATCGACCCGGCCCTGCCAGTGGCGGCCGGGGGCGTAGTCGAGGGTCATGGTGACCGGATCCCCCACCTTCAGCTGGGCGGCCTGGCGCTCGAACACCTCGGCACTCACCCACACCTGCTTGAGGGTGCTGATGTTAAAGAGGGCCGCGGCGGGCTCCACATACTGGCCTTCGCGCACCTTCAGCTCGGAGACATAACCGCTGCTGGGGGCATAGATACGCACCGTCTCCTGCACCTGACGGGTGCGCTTGAGGGCCGCTATCTGATCTGCCGGTACCTGCAGGGACTTGAGCTTGCCTTCGGCGGCGCGCAGCAGCAGCGGGTTGGCAGTGTTGAGGGCCAGCAGGTATTCGTGCTGGGCGTTGACCAGATCCGGGGCGTAGAGCTCGTAAATAAGGCTCCCCTTGCTCACCTGCTGCCCTTCGCTCTTGATGGCGAGGGTGCGGATCCAGCCCGCCATGCGGGCGTTGACCGCCTCCAGCTTGTCCTCGTCATAGCCGACGTAGCCCACCGTCTCGATCTGCTGGTGGATAGGGAGCTTCTCCACCTTGGCAAGCCGCACCCCCAGGTTCTGCTGGATCTCGGGGCTGATGGTGACGGTGCCCGGTGAGCCGCCCTGTTTTTCCTCATAGACGGGGATAAAGTCCATCCCCATGTTGTCCTTGGCCGGGGCATTGCGCTTGTCGCGCGGATCCATGGGGTTGACCCAGTAGAGCGGCGTCTTCTCCTTGGCCACGGTGCTAGCAGTGGTCTGTTTGGCAGCCCAGTAGCCGCCACCGGCGCCGAGGGCCAGCAGCAGGGCTGATACCAGCAGTTTCTGGCTCATCGCACACCCCCACTTAGTGGCAGGGTGGCAAAGTTCTTGGCGGCGATAAGGCCGGTAACAGGGACAAGTGACATCATATCTCTTCTCTTGTGCAGGCCGCCGGATCGGAGATGGACAAGGCATCACCTAAGGGATTGGCGGCAAACGGGGCGCAGCTGTATCAGCGCGCACGGCTCCCAGTGAGCGGGCCGGTTTGGCCGGGGCACAGGGTCAGGCAAGGCGGCAGGAGACGGGCAAGCCGAGGCTTGCCGCTGCCGCAAGAGAAGATCTTTCTAGTGTCGCAGCACCGACAACATCAGGTGTCGGCGCGGCCAGGAGGGGGGATGGGTACCGCGTGATCGCAGGAAGGGATCCCGCAACCAGTTATCAAGCAGTGCAGTTGCGAAGTTACTGCCAAGTAGCAGGGGGAAGATCAGCAGGGCGACCAATACACCCAGCAGAGCTATCGCGCCGAAGGAGAGGGCATTGACGCCGGTCTGCATCTGGCACTCATCGCCCATGGCCGACCCCTCGTCTCCCTGATGGCAGGAGAGGGCCATGGTATCGCTCGGGTGAGACATTGCGGGCATCGCATGAGAGCTCTCGCCATCCGCCATCGCCATGGATGAATCCAACATCACCATTGGCAGGGGGCTGCTTTGGGTCGTCTCGGAGGAGAGGGGAGAACCATGCCAGCTGATGCAGAGAGTCAGATTGCACACGAGCAGCAGCGCCAGCAATAGCCGGGCTAGCAGGGCAGAGGGCAATCTTGTCGCAAGCTGGGTGAGTGACAATCCGGTCATCCTTCAGGATCTGGTATCCAGACTCTAAACCTTGCTTCTGGGAGAAGGTCAAGGCGAGGGCTGGCGCTGTTGTTGCAGATAGATGTCGCTGTATTTCTCCAGCAGCTGATCTATCCACTGCCTCATGCCCGGCGCTTGCAGCATGGGTTCCAGCTGTTCGAGGGTGCCAAGATGGGGAGATTGTAGTGAAACAGAAATATAGAGCTCACCGCGCTGCAGTGGCCACTGCAGATCAACCATTCCGCTGCTCGGGTAATTTTCGCTCAAAAACAGGCGACCGGAAGAGCGGCCATAGGGAACGAAGTCGACCCGGTCACTGGCCAGCAGGCCAAATACCTGCTTGAGGGAGTTGACCCTGTAGATGCGGGTATTTGCTTGCAAAAAATCATCCATTTCGCTGCCAAGGCTGACGCCTATCATCATGGCTCCCCGCAGTCCGGTCAGATCCTCCCGTCGCTGCAGCAAGCGGCTGCCGGGTTGGCGCACGAACACCGCCATGTCATTGATGGCCATGGGCGTTCGGGTAAAGCGGGAGTAGTGTGCTCTCTCTTCGTTGCGCAGCGCACAGATATTGATGTCGACCTCTCCTTTCGCCACTTTCTGCTGACAGCGGGCCCAGGGGCCCACATAGGAGAGATCCACATTGAAACCCAACCGTTGATAGAGGGTACTGACTACTTCGGCACAAACGCCGATGATCTTGCCATCGCTCAGCCAGTTCCAGGGGGGATAATCGTGATGACCACAGGCGGAGAGGGTAGTGGTCGTCAAGGTCGTCGCGAGCCAGAGCTGAGCCAGCATATCCGGATCCTGTGCAAAAAAGTCTCGATGTGTGTCATTGAAGCACACCGCAGACAAAAAAATACCCCCGCACGGGCGGGGGTAGTTTGTTATCGGTGGAACGCCCGTGGAGAGCGTTACGGCTTGGCGCGCTTTTCCGACCCTTTCATGATGAGGCGGAAGAAGAGCGGGATAAAGAAGATGGCGATAAAGGTGGCCGCCAGCATGCCGCCGATCACCGGCCAGCCGAGAGCGTGACGGCTTGCGGCACCAGCGCCGCTGGAGGTGACCAGCGGCACACAGCCGAGGATGAAGGCCAGCGAGGTCATCACGATGGGACGGAAACGCAGGCGCGCCGCCTCCAGTGCCGACTCGATGAGGCTCATCCCCTCTTCGTGCTTCATCACCGCGAACTCCACAATCAGTATGGCGTTCTTGGCGGCAAGACCCACCAGGGTCACCAGCCCGATCTGGAAGTAGACGTTGTTGGTGAGTCCTACCAGCCAGGTGGCCAGCAGGGCGCCGAACAGGGCGAACGGTACGGCTGTGATCACCGCAAACGGCAGGCTCCAGCGTTCGTACTGGGCTGCCAGGATGAGGAAGATCATCACAATACCGAAGCCGAACGCCATGCCTGCGCTACCGGCAGAGGCCTTCTCCTGATAGGCGGAACCGGTCCACTCCAGCTTGGCATCGTTGCCAAGGGTACTGTTGGCCACCTCTTCCAGTGCGGCGATCGCCTGACCCGAACTGTAGCCGGGTGCCGGCTGTGCCATGATCTTGGCTGCCTGGAAGATGTTGAAACGCTCTACCAGCTCGGGGCCAGTGGCATCACGGACCGTCACCAGGCTGCTGAGCGGGATCATCTCGCCGGTGTTGGAGCGCACGTAGACGTTGCGGATATCGCTCTTCTTGGCGCGGTAGTCCGCTTCGGACTGCAACTGTACCCGGTAGGTTCGGCCAAACTGGTTGAAGTCGTTGACATAGACCTGACCGAAGGTGGCCTGCATGGTGTCGAACACCGCATTGATCGGCAGCCCCAGCGCCTTGGCTTTCTCGCGATCCAGGTCGAGATAGACCTGCGGCACATTGGCACGGAATGTGGTTGTGACACTGGCAAACTCGGGGCGCTCCTTGGCGGCGGCGAGGAAGCGCTGTACTTCGCCCGAAAACTCCTGGGCACTGCCGGAACCCCGGTTTTGCAGGTAGCCTTCCAGTCCGCCGGTGGTGGACATTCCCTGGATGGGGGGCGGGTTGAAGGAGGCAACAAAGCCGTCAGCCAGCCCCATCAGGCTCATCCCCTGCAGAGTTTTGGCCAGCTCGAAGGAGTCCTGGCCTGTCCCCTTGCGCTCGCTCCAGTCCTTCAGGGTAATGAAGGTGAGACCGCTGTTGCTGATGATGGCGTTGGAGAGGATGTCGAAGCCCGAGAAAGTGATCACATCCTTCACATTGGGATTGGCCATGGCGAGCTTGTCGAACTGATCCGCCACTGCCTGTGTCCGGCTCATGGCGGCGGCATCCGGCAGCATGACGGCGGAGATGAGGTAGCCCTGATCTTCGTTCGGTACCAGCTCGCCCGGCACTTTCAGGAAGAGACCGTAGATGGAGAGCAGCAGTACGGCGATGATGGCAAAAGCGACCCCCACCCGACGGTTCAGGAAGGCCACACCCCGTACATAGCCGCGGGTCAGCTGGTCAAATTTATCGTTGAACCAGACGAAGAAACGGGCCGGTTTGTGATGTCCCTCTTTCAGCAACACGGCGCACAAGGCCGGAGAGAGAGTCAGAGCCACCAGACCGGAGATGGCCACCGAGACCGCGACCGTGATGGCGAACTGCTTGTACATCACCCCTGTCATGCCACCCATAAAGGCGACCGGCAGGAACACGGCGCAAAGCACCAGCACGATGGCGACCACCGGACCTGAGACCTCCTGCATGGCGAGGATGGCAGCCTCTTTGGGCGAACATTTCTTCTCGCTCATGATCCGCTCGACGTTCTCGAGCACCACGATGGCGTCATCCACCACGATACCGATGGCGAGCACCATGCCGAACAGGGTCAGCAGGTTGATGGAGAAACCGAGCACCAGCATGCCGGCGAAGGTCCCGATGAGCGACACTGGCACCGCGATACAGGGGATCAGGGTGGCGCGGAAGTTCTGCAGGAACAGGTAGACTACCACGAACACCAGCACGATCGCCTCGAACAGGGTGTGTACCACCTCTTCGATGGAGATCTTCACAAACTCTGTGGTGTCGTAGGGGATCTGGTACTCGATATCCTGCGGAAAGCGCTCCTTGAGCCGCTCCATGGTGGTGTGCACCGCATCGGCGACTGCTACGGCGTTGGCACCGGGCTGCAGATAGGTAGCGATACCGATGGCCGGTTTGCCGTTGGCGCGGGCCACCAGATCATAATCCTTGCCCCCCAGCTCGACCCGGGCGACATCGCGGACCCGGATCTTGGAGCCATCGGGCATGGAGCGAACTATGATGTTCTGGAACTCTTTCACATCTTCAAGGCGACCCTTGGTCTGCACCGTGTAGGTGAAGTCGATGGGGGTCGAGGTGGGCTGAGCGCCGATCTTGCCTGCCGCAAACTGGGTGTTCTGCTCGCGGATGGCGCTAATCACATCACTCGGGGTGAGTTCGAGCTGGGCCAGTCGATCCGGCCGCAACCAGATGCGCATCGCATAGTCGGTACCGCCAAACAGAGTGGTATCACCGATGCCGGGAATCCGCTTGAGCTCGTCGATGATGTTGAGCAGGGCATAGTTTGACAGATAGGTGGTATCAAACGAGCCGTTCGGCGACTGGAGGGTGACCACCTGCAGGATGGAGGTCGATTTCTTCTTGACCGTTACCCCCTGCTTTTTCACCTCTTCCGGCAGCTGGGCCATGGCGGCCGATACCCGGTTGTTGACGTTGATGGTGGCCTGATCCGGATCTGTGCCGATCTCGAAGTAGACGTTGAGGTTCATCTGGCCGTTGGAGGCCGAACCCGATTGCATATAGATCATCCGCTCGACGCCGTTGATCTGCTGCTCCAGCGGTGCGGCGACAGTCTGGGAGATCACCTCCGGAGTGGCCCCCGGATAGAAAGCGGTCACCGAGACCACCGGCGGGGTGATCTGGGGGTACTGCTCGATGGGAAGCGAGCGCATTGCCGCCAATCCGCCCAGCACGATAATGATGGAAATCACGCTGGCGAAGATGGGACGCTCGATAAAAAACCTGGAAAACATACGAGCTCCTTACTTGGCCGCTGAGTGGCTGACCATCTTGGCGGTGATGGCTTTCATCTCGTCGGCAGAGACAGGTTTCACCACGCTGCCGGGGCGAGCCTTCATCAAGCCTTCGACGATGTAACGGTCACCGGCATTGAGGCCGCTGTCGATCAGCACCCCCTCGGAGACCACCGGGCCCAGTTTGACCGGACGGGGGATCACCTTGTTCTCGGCATCGACCACCATCACCATGCGGTCAGCCTGGGACTGGACGATAGCGCGGGGCGGCACCACTATGGCATTCTTGCGGGTGCCCAGATCGATGGTCATACGGACAAACTGGCCGGGCAGCAGCACGCCGTCCTTGTTATCGAAGATGGCGCGGGCACGGATGGTGCCGGTCTGGGGATCGACCCGGTTGTCGGAGAAGTTGAGCTTGCCCGCTTGTGGGTAGACAGAACCATCGGCCAGGCGGATATGGGTGCGCCAGTTGGTGGCGTCCTTGGCTTCAATGGTCCCTCTCTTGACCGAGTTCTCGAAATCGAGGCGATCCTGCTCCGAGTAGGAGAAGTTGACGTAGAGCGGATCAAACTGGGTGATGGTAGTGAGCAGGCCGTTGTCGCCACTGGTGGAGATAAGGCTCCCCTCGGACTGGGAGCTCTTGCTCGCCATGCCGTTGATGGGGGCAGTGACCTTGGTATAGCTGAGGTTGAGCTCGGCCTCCTTCACCTTGGCCTGAGCGGCCTGATGGCTGGCGATGGCCGCTTCATAGTTGGCGATGGTGTCGTCATAGTCCTTGCGGCTTACCACCTGGCGCTTGAAGAGGGGAATGATGCGATCCCGATCGGCGCGAGCCTTGTTGAGTCTGGCCTGCTCCTGGGCCAGGGTGCCTTTGGCCTGCTCCAGCGCCACCTTGTAGGGCTCGGGGTCGATCAGGAACAGTTGCTGGCCGGCGGTAACCGGTTGGCCTTCTACATAAGTGCGCTTGAGCAGGATGCCACTGACCCGGGAGCGGACATCGATCTCGCGAAAACCGGCGGTTTCGCCCACCATCTCGGTGGTGAGCGGCACATCGGTCAGGGTCGCCTCGTTGACTACCACGGGCACGGCCGGCATGGTTTGCACCGTCTGGTTTGTTTCCCCGCCACAGCCGGCCAGTGCACCGGCCAGCGTCAGAGCGAGCATCCCCTGTTTGAATAATCCTGCTCTGGTGTTTGGCTCCATCATCATTTCACTCCTGTTGGCCCGATTGCGGCCATCATGCACACCTTTTTTTTCGGCTGACGTGATTAACTTCATGATTACAAATTAACTCATTGGATTATTGAAGTTTTTCAATCATAGAGCATGAATATTGAACCCAAGCTGCTTGATCGAAAAAGTTCTCTCTGTTCTTCACAACAGAAGCCGTTCTGCTGCTGAAAAATGGAGTAAAGAGTATCATATGAGAACGATATTGCCGACAGGATAGTGTGTGCGATGACAATAGGCAGGAGGAAAAAGGGGGGAGAATTGTAGCGGGCGAGAGGAGCCCTCGCCCGCACTCAATCAGGCGAAGCAGGCCCAGATGGGAGCGTGGTCGGAGGGTTTCTCGATGCCGCGCAGTTCATAGTCGATACCTGTCTCGGTCACGCTGTCCTTGAGGGCGTCGGAGGCCATGATGAGGTCGATGCGCAGGCCGCGATTCTCGTCAAAGCCCTTGGATCGGTAGTCAAACCAGGAGAAACGCTCGCACTCGGTAGGGTTGGCGGCGCGGAAGGTGTCGGTGAGACCGAACCCTTTCAGGCGCTCCATCCACTCCCGCTCGATGGGCAGGAAGGAGCACTTGCCATCCCGCAGCCAGCGCTTGCGGTTCGCTTCGCCGATGCCGATGTCGAGATCGGTGGGGGAGATATTCATATCCCCGATCAGCACCAGCTGGTCGTCCGGCGTGTGATGAGTTTCGAGATAGTGCTGCAGATCCTCGTAGAACTTCTGCTTGGCCGGGAACTTGGTCTCGTGATCCTGGCTTTCACCCTGCGGGAAGTAGCCGTTCATCACCTTGATGAGAGAGCCGTCTTCGCGCTCGAAGGTCGCCATGATCATCCGGCGCTGGGCCTCTTCGTCATCGGTGGGGAAGCCTTTCTCCACCTTGACCGGCTTCTGCTTGCTCATGATGGCGACCCCATAGTGGGCCTTCTGGCCGTGAAACTCCACGTGATAGCCCATGGCCTCCACATCGGCCAGCGGGAAAGCCTCGTCGTGTACCTTGATCTCCTGCAGGCCGATCACATCGGGTTGGTGCTTGTCGATGATGGCTTGCAGCTGGTGCAGGCGGGCGCGCAGGCCGTTGATATTGAAAGAGATGATCTTCATGTCCGGGATGCTCATGTCATTTTTATAAGTGGCTATTGGACTAGGAATCGGCGGTGGATGCAAGTTCGGGGCGCGGGTCAGCACCAGTGGCCGACCCGCTTGGCAGGGAGAGGCGTCAGCGGGTCATCTTTTTGACGAATACCACCACAAACAGCGCCAGCGTGAAGCTGCCGGTAAAGGCTTCGAAGGCGGCAAAGATCCTGGAGAGCCCGACCGGAGTGAAGTCGCCGTACCCCAACGTGGTGAAGGTGACCACGCTGTAGTAGAGGCATTCGAGCAGGAAGATGGCGTTCTCTTCAAGGGGCGCCTCTGGTCGATAGATAAGGTAGTTACCCGCGAAGTTGAGGCCGCAGAAGAAGTAAAAAATGCTGCAGATAAAGATGAGCAGCAGAGAGAAGAGCACCACCCTCATCGGGGCCTCGCCATAGCCGCAGAAGAGATCGACCACCCAGGAGGTAAAACGCTGGGTCGACCAGAACGGCAGTTGCAGGCGGCGCATGGTGAGCTCCTGCTGGATATAGTTGCCGGACATGGTGAAGATCCCCTGCGCCTCGGAGGCTTTGCGTAGATCCCGGTAGGTCTCTTCCGCCTCCTTGAACCAGATGCGCGCCTGTTTGGGATCCCGTTCGCGGCGCCCCTTGCGATCCTGCATCACCCGTTTGCCGGTCTGCATGTTGTCGAGCCGGGTGTTGTGCCAGCGGATGCCGAGCAGGTTGACGTCATCGAGGGTGGCGCACTGGAGGTTGGCATCACTGAGATCGGCTTTCATCAGGCTGCCGCCCTTCATGCGCAGGCCGTAGAGGTGACCACCGCGCAGGTTGGCGCGATAGAGGTTGCACTGCTCCAGCAAAAATCCCTGATCGGACTCCTTGTTGACCAGATTGAGGCCCGCCAGATTGGCCCGTGACAGCTGCAGGCCGTGGCAGAGTCCGCCAGCGCGAACGTACTGTTCAAGCGCCTCGGCGGTGTGGGCTTCCTGATGGGTATGGTGGGGATCATGCCAGTGGCAGAGATCGTGCTCGCCAGCCTCTTCACTGCAGTGGCGGCCATCGGCCACCAGATAACGACACATCGCCATCTTCGTTTCCCTCGCATTGCCGAACTGGTTTCAGCATAGGCGGGGAAAAGGGGGCACGGCGGCGTCTTAGCTGAACTGGTTGAACTCCTGGCGCAGCTTGCGAAAACGCTCCTGCTGGGCCGGGTTGAGGGGGATGCCGTCGAGCACCTCCAGGGTCTCCTTGCATTCGGCACCAAACTCCGGGCTCTTGCGGTTTTTCTGCATCAGTTGCAGCAACACCTGGATCTTGTTGAGGGCGGCACCGGTATTGGCGGGCGCGCGGCGCAGGGCCTCGCGGAAGTGACCGAGTGCCTGTTCAAGCTCCCCGGCCTGATAGGCTTTGATCCCCAGATCGTTGAGCTGTTGGTAGCGCTGACGCCGCTCCAGTACCGTCTTGTCATCCCGGGTTGCCTGAATACAGGTGGTGAGCAGCCGGTCTTCGTCCTCCGCCAGCAGCCCTTGCAGGCTTTCGGCATATTCAAACTCGCCGAGCTGGTAGAGGGCAAGGATGGTCTCGCCAAGCAGGGCGGGGGGCATGGTGGCCGGTTCATCAAGCCAGTTCTGATTGGCGCGATAGAGCATCTTCTTGCCCTTGAGCAGCTCGCCCAGCGCAATCTGCACCCGGGCCTGACAGATCTGCTCGAACACCGGGTAGTTGAACTCCGACATCATCAGCGAATCGCGGATGCGCGACAGGGCAGAATTGACCTGCTTTTGCAGGTTGGCGATGTGGTAGCTGTCGTTGCTGTTGAGGGCGTAGAGGGTCAGGGTCTGGATATAGGCCCCCAGATAGTGGGGGGTGCGGTGAATGGAGTTGCGGGACAGGTCGATCAGCGACAGCAACACATCCTTGGCCTGGGCATAGTCGTGGCGCAGCAGGCACACCTCCGCCAGTCGGCGGGAGAGTTGCACCGACTGGGGGGAGATGTCCACCGCCCGCCTGAGCTCCTGCTGCGCCTGCTCGTCATTGCCGAGGGCGAGTTGGGATTCCGCCAGCCAGAGGTGAGCTTCCACCATCAGCGGGGTATTTTTGAGGGTCGCCTGCAGATGGCTGACCGCCTCTTCATGGAGCCCCAGAGTGTTGCACGCCTTGCCCAGCGTCAGGCGGGCCCAGCTGTTCTCCTGGCCGGCCAGCAGCTGGCGCATCAAGGCGCGAGCCTCCTGTGCTTCACCCAACTTGAGGTGGGTATCGGCCTGCAAGCAGCGGCAGTAGTTGGCAAAACGGGGCACCGCATCGGCTCGCTCGGCACAGGCGGTAATGAGAGCCTGGAAGTTGTTGTCGGCCAGGGCGGTGAATACCGGTGCCAGGGCATGACGCCGGGCGAGGGCGCGTCTGAGGCGAAACGAGAACTGCTCCTGGGAGAAGGGCTTCATTAGGTACTCGTCGGGCTCGGCCTCCAGCGCACTCAGCACCATGGCGCGGGAGCTGTCGCTGCTCACCATTATCACCACGCTCTGGGGCGGGATCAGGCTCTGGTCACGCAGACTCTCCAGCAACTGGCGGCCATTTTCGCCGACCCCCAGATCGTAATCGATGAGATAGATGTCGAAGCTGCCCTTCTGGCAGCGACGCCGTGCATCCTCGGCGGTATTGGAGTAGGTGATGTTGCTGATACCCAGATTGATCAGCATCGCCTTCATCATCACCTGAAACGAGCGCTGCTCATTGACCATCAGAATGCGTTGTGGCTTGGCAGGGCTCTTCTTTTCTGACGCGTTTTCCGGTGTCTGCATTGTTCTGGGTCGAGGCGCTACGGGTTGATGGGAGAAAGTGTGCCACCAAAGCGTGTCAAGTGGCAATCAATGTGCTTTTGTCACGCAACTTTCAGTTTCCATGTCACGCTCTGTGCCTGGTGGCCAGGGCGATGTGGTTGATCCATATCAAATAAAGCTCAGATGGGGTGGCAGCACGCGGCACACTTTTTAGACTGATAGAGGGGGCAAAGACAAGCCTCGGTCACATATAGGCCCCATCAGGCAGGTATCAGGGCCTGCCTCTGTCAGTCCATGAATCACGGAGGGATCAGAGATGAGTTTGCTACCAAGCCGTACCAGTCTGTTCGATGACCTGTTTCGCGATATGGCGTCCGGCTTCTATATTCGCCCCTTGCACGGGGACCCCTTGCCGAGCCAGATCAGGCTGGATTTGAAGGAGAGTGATGGCAACTATGTGCTGCAAGCCGAGTTGCCGGGGGTTGCCAAAGAGGACATCCATGTGGATATCCATGGTAAACAGGTGACGCTGAAAGCGGAGATCCGCCAGATTGACAGCCAGAACAAGGATGAGCGAACACTGCGCAGTGAACGCTATTTTGGCAGTGTTTCACGCACTCTGGAGTTGCCGGTCGAGGTGGCGCTGGACAAGGTCAGCGCCAGGTTCGAGAACGGTATCCTCACGTTGCAACTGCCCAAGCAGGTGGAAACGCCAGCCCCTCACCGGGTGACCATCGAATAGCCCGTGACAAGTTCATCATCAACCGTAATGAGAAGGCCCCGTTATCGGGGCCTTCTGTTTATCAGTGCTTTTCTGTCGGTTGCTTCGCCAGATAGTGGGCGAATTGGGGCGTGTACTTGGCCTTGAACCCCTGTTCGGTCTTGATGATGAGATAGACCGCCAGCTTGTGCTGTTTGGCAAATGCCATACCCGCTTCGGGCCCCATCACCATCAGCGCGGTATCGAGGGCGTCAGCCTCAAGCGCGGTCGGGGTGATCACGCTGGCGGAGACTAGCTTGTGGGTGACCGGCTGGCCGGTGGCAGGATCGATGATATGGGAGTAACGCTGGCCATCCAGCTCGTAGTAGTTGCGATAGCTGCCTGCGGTGCTGAGCGCCATACCGTTGGGGATGACGATATCGGAAAACGCCCCCGGCTGATCGGAGGGTTCGACGATGGCCACTTTCCATGGCGAGCCCTTGCTGTTGTTGCCCTTGCTGCGCACCGCACCGGCCACTTCGATCAGGTAGTTGTGTACCCCCTTGCCGTCGAGCAGGGCGGCAATCTCGTCAGAGGCGGCCCCCTCGCCAAGGGTGGAGAGGTCGAGATAGAGATCCGGGATCGTTTTTTCGAGCAGGAAGTGATCCCCCTGCGGGGTCAGGGTCAGCTTGTCGATGCCCACCTTGTGGCGGGCGGCGGCGATGGCCGCCTCATCGGGCCGCTTGACCGGCCGTTTGTCCGGGCCAAAGCCCCACAGATTGACCAGAGGCCCCACGGTCACATCCAGCTTGCCGTCGGTCAGCTTACCGGCATCAATCCCCTGCTGGACTATGATGGCCATGGCGGGCGGGATGGCAAACGGGGTGTTGGCGGGTCCCTGATTGAAACGGGAGATGAGGGAGCCCGGATCGTAGGTGGAGATCTCCTTGTTCATCCGGGCTAGCAAACTTTCTACGTCACTTTTGAGGGCGGGCTCCCCACCGGGGTAGCTATCGCTCAGGGTCACCACATAGTAGGTGCCCATGGTCTTGCCCTGAATACGGGTCTGGGCAGGCGGGGTGGGCTGGCAGCCGGCCAGCGCCAGCAGCAGGGTCAGCAGCAGGCCGCGCAGGGCCGCCACGGGGGTTATCGCAATCATCCGGCGCTCTCATCTGGAGAAGGTTCATATCGGGGCGCTAGCTTAGCCAAGGGGCGCCCGCCGGGCGAGCCCTGATAGGGGCAATCGGAGGGAAAAGAGCAGAAAAAATTAAACAGTTTTGAACCTGTGGCGGGAGCGGGTCGTATCGTCCATCCGTGAGGGAGAGAGTGGCGAGTAGAGCACCGTCTGGTGACCTGGCCCGCAGCTTTGGCCAAAAGCCATAGCCGATTGAAGACAATTGAGTAAAATGAAGGTCGATTTAGACGGCATCTTTGCGAAGCGTTCACCGCATCCGCCAAGTCGTTGCCATCCATTGCCAATCAAAGGAGAAGATGATGAAAAAGGCGATTACCCTGCTGTTTCTGAGTACCCTAGCTGCCCCCGTGCTGGCGGATGAGTGTGCACTGGTCATCGAAGGCAATGATGCCATGCAGTACAACCTCAAAGAGATGAGCGTGCCGGCCACCTGCAAGGAGGTGACGGTCACCCTGAACCATACCGGCAAGCTGCCCGTGACCGCCATGGGTCACAACTGGGTGCTGGCCAGCACCGCCGACTATCAGACCGTGGCAACTGCCGGGATGAGCGCCGGGGCCGAGAACGGTTATCTGCCCAAGGATGATCCTCGTGTGCTGGCTCACACCAAGCTGATCGGCGGCGGCGAGAGCAGCAGCGTCACCTTCAAGACCGACGGTCTGGCGGGCAAGGATCTCACCTTCTTCTGCTCCTTCCCCGGCCACTTCGCCATGATGAAGGGCTCCTTCAAGGTCAACTAAGGTGCTGACCGGCACGAGCCGGTTGGCTCAATAGAAAAGCCGGGATTTCCCGGCTTTTCTATTGAGCTATATATCTGACAGAATTGGCTGGCATCAGACGAGGTTTTTGTTCTAAAGACGCTGGAAGATACACGGAAATGCAATTAGTAAAATTGGTTCTCAGTTGTTGTTTAATCTTGGTGTGTACCATCGCCTTGGCAGCAGAACCTCCGGTAAAGAAAAGTCGTAGTGGTATATGTCATCCGAAAGGGGGGACTTATTACAACCGAACCAAGCATTATATCCCTTATGACACAATGCAAGCATGCCTCGATAGTGGAGGGCGGGCACCCAAACGTTAATCAAATTAGAGCCAGAGTGAAAACTCAGCCAAATCATAGCATTTGACATTTTTGGTAGCGCATTTTTTCGCCTCGGATTTTAGCCATTCAAATGCAGCTTTTTTATGGCCTTGGCCTTCAATCAAAATGATGACATTTTGTTCAGGAGCTTTGTTTGCGCTTTGTAAAAAGAAAGGAAATTTACGGTCTACAGAGCCGGAAACTTGTTGCTGATGAGGCTCAATACGAGTTAACCCATCAATTGGATGGTTAATTACAAAAGCACTGATTGCTTTAAGCCCATAGAGATCCTCGTAAGGAACTCTGCATTTGAATGTTTTGGCGTTAACTAATTTATTATCCTCAACATAACCAAATTCATTCAAAATCTCTCTAATTCTTTTCTGTAGTTGTTGATTACTTTTTTCTTCTTCAGTGGTGAGTTCTGGTGGTGTTTCGAATCCATCAAGTGTGTATTGCATAGGATCTCTCATCACAAAAGCCATGAGAGACCCATATTACTCCGAGATATATAACTTTCAATATTCGTGAGTGATTTTTAACCGCGGCAGATCCTATTTGAGAACATCCTGCAGGGTAAAGAAGGCGATGGCGGTCTTCTTCTGGCATTCGAAGTGAATGCTCTCTTCACCGGTCACCACCAGCGTCTCGTTGATGGCCACCTCTTTGCCCTGCAAGGTCAGCTGGCCGCTCAGCAGGTGACAGAGGTAGGTCTTCCCTGGCTCGAGGGTCAGGGTCAGCGGGAAGGGGAGGTTCAGCACCCGCACGTTGGCGCTGATGCGAGCCGGATGGTAGATAAGCCCCAGATCGGTCACCTCTTTTTTCAGCAACTCGCAGTGGGTCTCCTCGTCGCCGCTAAAATGCGCCGCCTCGAAGGTGGCGTAGGGGTGGCCGTTGAGCACAAAGCCAGCCCCGCTCACCGGCAGCAAAATGCGCTGATAGCCGGGAAAGGGGGAGAAGGGGCCCGCGCTCTTGATGGGTGCCGAGCTCAGTCGATAGTCAAAGTCGAGTTTGGCAAGGCTGCTCCCCTTGGGGGAGATGAGGATCTGGCTGGTGGTGCCCTGCTGGTTTTTCCAGGGCATCTTCTGGTGGTCAGACTCTTTAATCAGGGTGATCACGGGCACTTCCTCACGATAAAAAAACGCAGGGAGCCGGGGACATC
This sequence comes from Aeromonas sp. 603607, assembly GCF_049171595.1. Classification (NCBI taxonomy): domain Bacteria; kingdom Pseudomonadati; phylum Pseudomonadota; class Gammaproteobacteria; order Aeromonadales; family Aeromonadaceae; genus Aeromonas; species Aeromonas sp. 603607. The sequence goes on along the minus strand of NZ_JAAKOV010000016.1, from coordinate 85,188 downwards.
AGCCCCGGCTCCCTGATAGAGATGGGTGATGGTAAAGGCGATCAGCCCTGACCATCCAGCGCAGCCAGCCGCGCTTCCATGGCGGCGAGACGGCTCTTGAGCTCGTTTACCTCCTGCTCCAGCTCGCTCAGACGGTCGGCGGCAGGGGAGGCATAGGCCGCGGCGGGAGCGGCATCCATCATCGCCTGAATATCCACTTCGCCGCTAAACAGGTGGGCGTAGCGGGATTCGCGCTTGCCCGGCTCGCGCGGCAGCTTGACCACGTAGGGGCCACGTTCGATGAGCTGGGTCAGCACCGCATCCACTTCGGTGACATCATCGAAGCTGCAGAGGCGGTTGGTGCGCGAGCGCAGCTCCCCCGGGGTTTGCGGGCCGCGCAGCAGCAGTTCGCATACGATGCCGAGCTCCTGGGCACTGAATTTCAGCTCGCCAAATTCGGTGTTGCAGAACCTGTGCTGGTAGCGGGGCACCCGGGCGTTGAAGCCTGCAGTGTTGACCACCAGCCGCTTGCGGATCAGCTCGTCCACCACGGCGCGGATATCTAGCTCGGAGAGCTCCAGCACCGGCTCGCGGTTGCTCTTCTGGTTGCAGGCGTTGACCAATGCATTAAGGGAGAGGGGATATTGATCCGGGGTGCAGATCTCTTTTTCAATCAGACAGCCGATGACGCGGGCTTCCAGCGGGCCAAGTACTAACTCCATTTCCTACTCCCTTCCAAATCGAGACATCAAGAGCCCCTATCTTAGTCATGGTCCGCGCCGCGTCTAGCGTTGCGCGCCATTTTTGCGAGCTGATCAGGGCGTTGGCGAAAGGCTCGCCAACGCCGCAGACCTCCGCTTTTTATCGCTGCCCCTGATAGAAGCGCGCCTTATTGGCATACATGGCGTCGTCAGCCACCCGGCTCAGCTCCGCCAGCGGGGTCTGGTCGCTGCTGCTCCAGCCGATGGCAAAACGCAGCGGGAAGCTGTGCTCCCCATGCTGCACGATGGCGTGCTGCTGGCTTGCCTCCAACCTGCCTGCCAGCTGCTGGCTGGCGAGGTGATCCGCCTCCGCCAGCAGGACGAACTCGTCGCCGCCGATACGGAAAATCTTCTCATCCTGACGGCAGAGGGTGCGCAGTTGGCGAGCCATCTGGATCAGCAGGGCGTCGCCCGCCTCGTGCCCATACTGGTCGTTGGTGCGCTTGAGGCCGTTGAGGTCGAGCATGAAGAGGGCGAGGTGACGCTCCGGATGGCGCGCCAGCACTGCTTGATAGTGGTGGAAGGCCTCTTCGAACGCCTGCCGGTTGGGCAGCCCGGTGAGGTTGTCGGTGCGGGCGACCCGCGCCAGCTCGTCGGTGAAGAGGCGCCCCTCGATGCCCACCGCCAACTGCTTGGCAAACAGCCGCAAGATGGCCCTGTCTTCGGACTCCAGCCCTTCGGCGCTCACCATCAGATAGCCAAACAGCACGCCGCTTTGGCTGCCGGGCAGGGTCATGATCTTCCAGAGTGCGTTATCCCACTGGCATTCGGAGTGTTTGACCTCCTCATCCATCAGTTGAGCCAGTTTCTCCTGCAGGGCATCCCGCAAGGGGGAATCGACCCCCTGGGTCAGGGAGTAGTGAGGCTGGCCATCGCGGCGGATCACCAGCCCCCAGCGGTGACCGGGATAGAGCTGCGAGAGCTGCAGCAGGGCGGAGCTGGCCAGCTCGGCAATATCGATATCCAGCTGCTGGTGCAGACCGAACTGCAACCAGGATTGCAGGATATGGCGGCTGCGCTCCTCCCGGCTCAGGGCAGAGCGCAGGGCGGTCGTTTGTGAGGCGACCTCTTGCTCCAGTTCGTCGTTGAAGCCGAGCAGCCGCTGGTTGAAGGCCTCTTTCTCGCTATTGGCCTGTTGCAGCTGTTCATTTTGTTGATAGAGCGCCCGCACCTGATCCGAGATGGTGCTGGCCATCTCCTGCAGCAACTGGCGCACCTCGTCGTACTCCACAAAGCGCAGCGGTGCCTGCCGTTGCTGGTAGTTGCCCTTGCCATAGCTGCGCACCAGCGCGGCCAGCGAGCGCAGCGGTCGGGTGAGCCAGCGGGTAAGCCAGACACAGCCGATGGCCACCAGCAGCAACATGACGGCGATGCTGATGGTGAGCAGCTGCTGGGATTTGTTCAGCTCGCTAACCCTGTCATCGCTGTAGCTGTAGAGGGTGATGGTGGGGGTAATCATCTCTGCAAGTTGTGGCCAGCCGATGGTCAAGAGCTGCGCCATCTGGCTGGGGACCCGGTCATCCATGTCTCTGGTGTTGTCATGTGAGCCCTCGTAGAGAGGGGTATCTCCTTGTGAAATGACCAGATACTCGCTCCCCTTGAGATAGGGTTCCAGCAGCTGGGCCATCTGTCGCCAGGGGAGGATAGCCATCACGAAGCCGGAAGGGGTCTGCATCACGCCAGCACGCTGGTGATTGCGATAGATGGGGGCCACCAGCGCCAGTCCGCCGCTGCGGTCCTGCTCCATATCGCCGATCAGCAGGGGATCATCCACAGGCATCAGCAGATGTTTACCCTGTTTGGCTTCCCGCGTCTTGCTCCAGGCCATCAGCTGTGGCATCAGGTTGCTCGATTCAAGGTGGGAGGCCCGGCCGTTGATGTACTCCACTACCCGACCCTGATCATCGATTAGGTAGGCCGAGGTCAGTAAACTGTTGGACTTGATGAAGGTAGCCAGCGCCAGCCGGGCATGACTGGAGAAGAGAAAATTCTCGAGTGCCTGATTGAGCACCCGGTCGTTGCTGAGTTGCTGAAGCTGGGTGCCGATCAGCTCGCTGCGAAAGCGTGCCTCACGGGTCATGCTGGTGAGGGCCCGTTCCAGCTGGGATTGTTCGCTCTGAGCAATGATCTGGTGCTGACGAGCCAGCAATATGCCGCTCACCAGCAGCGCAGGCAGCAGGGCAACGGTGAACAGGATGACGATGAGCGTGGGGCCGAGCCGAAAGGTACGATGTTTCATGGTGTTTTGACCTGCCGGTACTGCTGATCGGCCAGCTGCTGCATATAGCGGGCGGTGTCGGCGGCACTGATCCCCTCTTTAAAGCGCTCGAACCCTTTCTCCATCGCTTGCCAGGCGATGGACATGGCGCTGTCGGAGGGCATGGGGGTACTGAGGGTGAACTGTTCCAGCAGCACTTTTTCCTGAGGCGTGGGACGGCGGCTGATGGCGGTAAAAGCCTGCTGATTGACCGGCAGCAGCGCCCCCTGATGATAGATGGACTGCTGAATATCCTGACGCTGGATAAAGGCCATCAATGCCTTGATGACGGGTTGCCGATCCTCATCGTCCATCGCCCAGCGGGAGGCTCCCATCACGTAGGCGCCGCTCATGGAGTGCATGGGATGGCTTTGCCAGCGGGGCAGCAGGGCGACGCCCAGCTTTTCCCCCATGTTCTTCACCAGATCATTGAACGCCCAGTCCCCATTGATGAGGTAGGCGCTCTTGCCCTCATTGAAGCGGGCGAGGGCGGTGTCATAGTCGCACTCGGGATCGACCCACTGTTCGCTGGCGACGGTGCGGTAGGCCTCCAGTGCCTGCACCATGGCCGGGTTGTCGAGGGTGATGCGCCCTTCGGTCACCGGCGAGCCGCCAAAGGTGTGTAAAAAGGCGGCGAAGTAGTACATGTCGTGATAGGGCCAGCTGACGGGGTAGACCCCCTTGGCCTTGAGGACCGGGGTGATAGCAGTCAGTTGCTGCCATTGGGTCACCGGAGTCGAGACCAGCGCCTTGTTGTAAAACAGCATCAGATGGTTGCCCTGCATCATGGGCATGCCCCAGCGTTGCCGATCCAGGGTGACATAACGCAAGGCACTGGCCATTAGCGCGGGGGAAAACCACTCGGCCGGGAGGGGGGCGAGGGTCATCTGGCGATAGAGGCCGATAAAATCGGAGGGGATCAGCATCAGGTCGGGCAGCCCCCTGGCCTGAGCCGCCAGCAGGAGATCCGCCTTGATCTTGCCCGGCTCAATCTGGGTGACCCGCACTCTGTGGTTCCCCTCCTGATTGAAACGGGCGATCACGTCGTCGATCACGTAACCGGCTTGCTGGGAGTGCCACAGCTCCAGTTCAGGCTCCTGAGCCTGCAGGGGGTGGCTCAATACGAACAGGCAAAGCAGCAAGAGATGATAAAAAGATCGTTTTCTGCTCATGTTATCATCACCGTTATTCCCTGAATTCCAAGGGAAAAATGTAACAAACTACCGGCAAGATCGGTAGGCTCGGGTGTCAACTAATTGACTGAAACAACAAAAAGCCCGGCGCGTGGGCCGGGCTGGGGGATAAATTGCTTATCCGCATATTCTTCGAGGCATCTATTGTGGATGTTGTTTGAGGATGTCGTATATCTCCTCTTTCAGTTTGAGTTTCTGTTTTTTCAGATCTCTCACCTCGGCGCTATAGTCGCTGGCGTGATGCTTTTCCAACTTTCTAATCTCCGCATCCAGGTCGTTGTGCAAGTCAAACTTCTTCTGGAAATGGACATCACTGCTCTTCAGTTTCGAGATGAGTTCTCTGTACTCTGGGAACATGTAATGGAGCCTCCTTGGTTTCGTTTGATTGTGCCTGTAAGACCAAAGCTACCCCTTAGTGCCGGGGATAAATGTGATCCTGATCGGATTTGGGGGCAATGATTTGGGGTATTCGGCGGGATATTTATAACTTGTTGAATCAAAACAAGATAAGTGATTTGTCAATCTGAATGGTGAGCCAAACTGTGCGACAAGTCACAACAGGGGCAGGGTTGGCGTGAGGGTGCAGGATCAAAAAAGGGGCCGAGTGGCCCCTTTTTATGGATGCAGGCAACGTTACTCTTTATCTTCATCCGCCTGCTCTTTTTTCTTTTTCTTCTCGGGCAGCGGCTTGCCGTCGCGGTGGATCACCTTGCCCGCCTCAAAGCCAATCTGGGCCGCCAGCTCCTCCAGATCCGCCGACTTGGCCTGATCCCCGATGGCGTAGCGATAGTTGGCGATGGAGAGCTTTTCGGCCACCGGCGTGCCCGGGACGATAGGCTCGCGCCAGCCCTGGCCGATGTGGGCCACCAGGGTGCCGTTCATCAACAGCTCGCCGACGATCTCCTGGGTTGGATTGCCCTTGCCGTAGGTGAGACCTTGCGGGTGCTTCTTGCCGACCAGCGGCTCGTTGCTGGCGGGGATCAGCTTGGTGCGGATCAGCCACTTGGGCTTTTTGGTGTTGCCCACCGCCTTGCCGGTCTGGTACTCGTTGATCTTGATGGTCTTGATCATCTGGGCCATGAAGTCCTTGGTCAGCGCCTTCTGGGCGTCGCTGGTTTCATCGATGGCGATGGGGGCCACATACCAGGTCTGGGTGGCTTGAGCCTTGGGAGCGGCAGGGGCAGTTTGTGCCATGGCCAGGGGGCTGAGCAGGATGGCAGCCAGCAAGAGTCCTATCTTCTTCATTGTGATTCCGCTTTTGTTTCAACAAGAATTTTGTTTTGCCAGCGACGACTGCGCCAGCGCCAGAACATAGCCAGACCGCGCACCCACTCGTCGCAGGCCAGCGCCAGCCAGATACCGACCAGTCCATAACCCTGCATGATACCGAGGAAATAGGATAGTGGCACGGCAATTCCCCACATGGAGAGCAACGCCATGTAGAGGGGGAAACGGGCATCCCCGGTGGCCCGCAGGGCGTTGATCACCACCAGATTGAAGGTGCGGCCGGGCTCGAGGATAAGGCTGATAAGAAACAGTTGCGCCACCTGGGTGATGATGTCGGCATCATCGGTAAAGAGGCTGATGATGGTGCGGCCGTTGAGGGCCGCCGCCACGGCGATGACGCAGGTGACCGCCAGCCCCAGCTTGAGGCTCTTGAGCAGCTGCTGATAGGCGCGATCGAACTGTCTTGCTCCCGCCAGATGGCCGATGATGATCTCGTTGCCAAGGCCGATGGATAGGCCAAACAGCAGGATAAACAGGCAGATCTGGAAGAAGTAGGATTGGGTCGCCAGCGCCTTGTCCCCCAGCAGTCCGACAAAGGCTGTCACCACCATAAACTGCAGCATCCAGGAGAGGTTCTCCCCCGCCGCCGGCAGTCCGATATGGAGTACCTTGCCGAGCATCTCCCGGCTGGGGTGGACGATATCGCGCACCACCAGTCGAATGCCGGTCTTGCGGGCTACCAGCCACACCAGCAGCACCACGCCGACCAGTCGGCCCGCGACCGTGCTGATGGCGACACCGGCGACGCCAAGCTGGGGCAGGCCGAACCAGCCGTAGAGCAGCAGCAGGTTGCCGACGAAGGTGATGAGGTTGACGATCAGGGTCACATACATCGCCTGACGGGTGTGGCCGTGAGCGCGCAGGGTCGCCGCCAGACAGAGGGCCGCGGCCTCCGGCAACAGGCAGAGACCGATGATCTGCAAGTAAAGCGTCCCGTCGCTCATCAGGTTGGCAGGCAGGTTCATCAGCGCCAGCATGGTGCTGGCCCCCGCCATCACGCCAATGGCCGCTACCAGACCGATCAGCAGGTTGAAGCCGATAGCGGTGTGGATCACCACCCGACTCTTCTCCCGATCGCCTGCCCCCAGATACTGGGTGATCACCACGCTGGTACCGATGCTGACGAAGCTGAACAATGTGATGGCGAGATCGAACACCTGATTGCCGACCGCCAGCGACGCCACTCCCTGATAGGAGACGTGACCCACCATGAAGGTGTTGAGGGCGCCGGTCAGAAAGTGCAGGGCGAGATCGATAAAGAGTGGCCAGGTCAGCGCAAATAGCGTGCCCGGGCCTGCATGGGATTGAGATTGCATGGCACGTCCAACAGCTGGGAGGGCACGGGGGAGTGCCCTCTGGGGGCGCATTTAACACCAAGGCCAAGGCCGGTGCAATCCTTGTGCAGGATTGCACCGGCCAGGGGTGCAGAGCAAGGGGTCAGGCAGGCGTGGCGCCCGCCTCCTGTTCGCTTGGCAGGGTGAGGCGCGCCGAGTCGGGCAGGGCATCATCCTGCGGCCAGTTGGAGCGGATGGCATCTGTGGTGCTCTCCACCACCGCATCATCCTTGAACACCGGCTCGCGGTAGCAGCGGGTCAGGCGAAGCGCCTGATACATATCGGGGCAGAGGATGATCCCCTCATCGTCCACCCGCACACCCGCCTGCTTTAGCCAGTGGGTCATCTGGCCGTGGCGACCCGCCATCACCATATGGATGCCGCGCCGTTTCAGATCTTTGTGCAGCTCCCCCACCATGCTCATCACGCTGATGTCCTGATGGGTGAAGCAGGCGACCGCATCGATCACCAGACACTTGGGGGCTCGGGGATCCTGCACCAGCAGGGCCAGCACCCGCCGCTTGAAATAGGGGGCATTGAAGTAGGTGAGCGGCGAGTTGAAGCGATAGACCAGAATACCCGGGATCGCCTTGGCCTGTTCGTTGTCCCCCAGGGTACGTACTACCCCCTCGTCATCCATGCCGAGCAGCTGGTCGGTGGGGCGCATCACATTACGCAGGAACTGGAACAAGCCCAACAACACGGCGAGGGTGATCCCGGGGATCACCCCCATGGTGAGCACGCTGATAAAGGTGATCAGCGCCAGCCAGAAGGCGGAGCGATCGGAGTGGCGCAGGGCCCAGAGACCGCGAAAATCGGTGAGCGACAGAGAGGCCATCACCAGCACCACCCCGAGGGCGGCGGTGGGAATGTATTTGAGCGGCGCCGTCAGATAGAAGGTGATAAGGGCGATCACCGCCGCAGCAATGATGGAGACCAGCTGGCTCTTGCCGCCGTTGGCGTCGTTGACCGCAGTGCGCGAATCCGCGCCGCTGATGGCAAAACCCTGGGAGACTGCGGAGGCGAGGTTCGCCATACCGAGGGCCCGAAACTCCTTGTCCGCGTCGATTTCGTAACCGTTTTTGGCTGCAAAGCTGCGAGCGGTCAGCATCATGGAGACGAAGCTCACCATGGCCAGGTTAAGGGCGGGCAGCACCAGCTCCCGCATCAGACCGGGGGGAAATTCCGGCATCTGGAAGGCGGGCAGGCCGGAGCCCACCGTCCCCAGGGTGGCGATATCAAACTGGCCGAGATTAAAGCCCCACACCAGCGCAGCGGTCACCACCATGGCTACCATGGAGGAGGGCCATGCCGGTTTGTAGCGCTTGGCCAGCAGCAGGGTGAGCAGAGCCACCAGACTCATGGCCAGGGTCGGCAGATGGGTTTGGGTAATATAGGTAGCCCCGCTGGCGATCCGCTCGATGAGGTAACGTTCGCTGAAAGTGAAGCCGAAGATCTTGGAGAGCTGGCCCACCATGATGGTGATGGCCACACCATTGAGCAGCCCCATCAGGATGGGGCGGGAGAGAAAGTCCGCCAGCACCCCCAGCTTGAAGCGGCTGGCAATCAGGCACCAGAAGCCGGTCATGGCGGTCATGGTCATCACCAGTTGCCAGTGACGGGTTGGGTCGCCTGCGGCCAGCGGCGTCACCACGGCGGCGATGACCGCACAGGTGGCGGCATCGGGGCCGACAATCAGCTGGCGGGAGGTACCAAACAGGGCGTAGACCAGCATGGGCAGGATGCAGGAGTAGAGACCGACGATGGCACCTACCCCGGCAAGCTCGGCATAGGCGATGGCGACGGGCAGCGCCACTGCCGCCACCGAGAGTCCGGCGCGAAGATCTGGCATCAACCAGGCGCGCTGGTAATGCAGCAGGGCGGCGAGGCCCGGTAGCCAGCGTTCGAGAGAGAAGAAGTCGCGCATTATTTAACCCATTGAGTTACAACCAGCTTTTCCCCTAGTGTGCCCAAGGTTATCGAAAGATTGCAATCAGGTTATGGCCAGTTTACCTGAAGGTCAGGCCAGATAGCCTGCCAGCGTTTCTCCTTGATGCGCTGGGTAAAAATCTGTTTGTCCTGACGACATCTGGGGTTGGCACTCACTTGCAGCGACCAGTTGATGGTAAAGCCGTAGGGGGCAAGCCACTCGAACTCGCCATCTCGGGTGAGGCGCACGCCGATGCAGGTGGGCACTTCGACCCAGTGGCTCAGCGCCTCAAGGCTGCTGGCAAACGGCGTTACCAGCTGCCGCGTGTGCATGCGGGCCTGATTGCGCACTTCCCACTGCTGATCTGGCAGCCGCTTTGCCAGCCAGGCTTCATGCGCCGTCTCGGCCAGCCCTTGCGGATCGGTTTTGTCGAGATAGATAAGGTCGATATCGTTGAGCGGGGTGGGCTCCGCCTTGTGGTGAAGGTGATCCCAGATGAGGTTGCGGATAAAGCCTGCTCCCAGCGCCCAGTCGGGCAGATTGAGCTCGGCCGCGGCTTGCAGGCAGGCCATCCGCTGCGGATCGGCCCGCAGCAGGGCTTCTGTTTTGGCTTGGAATTGCTGTTCGAGGGCGGAGCTCAGAGGTTCAGTTGTTGGCATTGCGGCGTAACCAGACATCAATGTAGCGGCAGCTCGGCACTATAGTGAGCCCCTCCGCCTGAGTCCAGTTGAAGAAGGCACGCGCCAGCTGATCGGCAATCCCCTGCACCCGCAGCTCGGGGGGCACGAAGGTGCTGTAGGCGTCGATGGTCTTGGCATCGAGCCGCCGGTAGCGCAGTCTCGACTCTTTACCCTCCACCATACAGATGAACTGCTGCTGGTTGGCCTGATGGATGATGTCGCTCATGGTGGGCACCTCTGGCATAAAGTTGGGTCTCTCGGCACAACATAACTGTTAGCCAAGGTATAGAACAGATAATGAGAGCCCGTGGTCAATATCATCCCCCTTTGACAGAGGGCGCATCGATATCGCGATGTAGATCAAGGTGCCCGATGGTGAGTCGGGCACCGCGTTAGTGTCAGCACAAGAGTGCTGGCAAAGGGGAGGGATCAGACCCAGGCTCGCTCCAGCAGGGTGAGTAACTGCTCACGGTCGGCGTCCTTGCGATTGAACAGCAGGGCACCGTCGTTGACCGCCAGATCGCGGATCTCGGTCAGTAGCGAGCGATCGCTTACCCCAGCCTCGCTCATGGTGCGCGGCAGCTTGACCGCTTGCCACAAGGTGTCGCGCAGGGAGCGAATGGCTGTGATGGTCGCCTCCGCCCGCTGATGGGCCGGGGTGGCGGCAAAGCGCTCTGCCCCCACCAGCGGCAACAGCAGCCGGGCCAGCTCGCTATCCACCTCGGGGCGGTTGTAGTCGAGCACGGTCGGCAAAAAGAGGTTCATGCACAGCCCGTGGGGCAGATGGCAGCGGGCTCCCAGACTGTGACCGAGGGCGTGCACCAGCCCCACCATGGAGTTGGAAAAAGCCATGCCAGCCAGCGTGGAGCCTTCCGCCAGTTGCAGCCGCAGCTGTTTGTTTTGCGGGTCGTGGATGATTTGCGGCAGGGCGCTGGCGATCTTCTCCACTGCCATCAGGGCCAGCGCATCGCTCACCGGGTTCTTGGCGGTACCGATAAAGGCCTCGATGGCGTGGGTCATGGCGTCCATGGCGGTGGCGGCGGTGATATTGAGGGGCAGCCCCTGGGTCAGGCGCGGGTCTAACACCGCCAGCTGGGGCAGCAGGAAGGGGGAGGTGAAGGGCACCTTGCGCCCGCTCGCCTCATCCTTGATCACTGCAACCAATGTCACTTCTGATCCTGTGCCCGCCGTGGTGGGCACCACCGCCAGCGGCTTGAGGGGACGGGTCAGGCAACCGGCGCCCGAGTAGTCGAGCAGATGATCCCCCCCCATGGAAGTGAGAATGTTGACTGCCTTGGCGGTGTCGATGACCGAGCCGCCCCCCAGCGCCACCAGACTGTCGCAGTCGAGCTCGCGATAGCGTTTGGCGATCCGCTCCACCACGGCGGTGGAAGAGTCGGCCGGGATCTCGTCCCAGATGGCGGCAACCGGCAGCTCCCCCTCGGCCAGCACATTGGCCAGCAGGGTGGCAAGGCCGGTGGCATTGACCCCCTTGTCGGTCAGCAGCAGCGGGCGATGGGCACCCAGGCTGGCCAGCTCGCTGGCCAGCTGCTCCAGCGCCTGTTCACCGGCCAGCAGTTTGACCGGGCAGAAAAAATCGTAATAGCGGCTCATTTCAAGGCTCCTTGCGCGTTAGCCGGTCACCAGACCCAGATAGATGTTGCAGGCCCGGCCAAGCTTGTTGGTCGGGGCGGGATAGTGGCGCAGCAGCGGCCGCGCGATAAAGGCGGGCAGGATCAGGGACTGCAACTGCTCAAGTCCCCGCACCAGATGCATGGCAACGGTCAGATCCCCCTCCACCAGCAGCCGGTTTTCGCCAAATGCCTGATTGACCCCGAGCCGAAAGCTCAGGGCGCGAAAGGCGATATTGGGGTGCTTGAAGCGCACCCGCAGCGGATGGATGGTGGCATGGGGGGCGACTGGCGCGCTGGGATACCAGCGGCCCCCCTGCTTGTGCATGTTCATGGCGTAGCCGATGCCGCCCACTTCGAGGCGAATAGCCAACCCGTCCGGCAACGGTGCCAATTCACGGCGTACTGCCTCGTCGGTGCGGGCGGCGCGGCAGAGGGTACGACCCACCACCCAGAGCAGTGTGGTGATCCAGAGGCGGCGGCCAAGGGCTGCCGCAGATTCAAACGTCCATGTTGGTATGGAAAGGCGCATGGGGATTGGCTCCTGAGATGGCTGACCAGAAGAGGGCAAAGGCACTGGCTTGCCAGTAGTCGTCCTGTCCCAGCTCCGGTTGATCGACAAACAGTGATGCGCAGGCGAGGAACTGGCCCTGACACACCTCCAGCAACAGTGGTGCGGGAGCCTGCATCAGCTCGCCGCTGGCCTGCCCCTTTGCCAGCAGGGCAGGCAGAAAGCGCAGGGCATCGTTCAGGATCTGGCTGCGGGCCGGTCTGGCCAGCAGCGGGGAGTGAAAGAAGCCCAGCACGAATTTGAGCTCATTGGGGTTAGCCTGCATCCACTCCATCGCCAGCTGCCAGTAGTGGCGGGTCTGGTCGTACAGCGGCAGGGTGGGATCTGCTTCATGGATGGCGCTCCCCATCCGGGTTTTCACATCCTGATAGAGGGCGAGGATCAGCGCCTCCTTGCTCGGAAAGTGGTGGAACAGAGTGCCGTTGGCCACCCCGGCCGCCTTGGCGATACGGGCGGTGGCGGCCCCCTGCAGGCCATCTTCGGCGCAGAGGGCGAGGGCGGCATCCAGGATCTGGCGGCGCTTGTCGGTCATGTTTTGTGGCTGCGGGATAGCCTGGTTCATGGTCATCTCCATCAGCGCAGGAAGAAGGCCATCATCAGCTTCTGGATCCAGCTGTGGTAGGGGGGATGGATCAGGGAGCCGGTGGTGAACTTGCCGCGGGTCAGCACGGTTTTTGCCTTGGAGAAGGTAAGAAACCCCTCGTGGCCGTGGTAGTGGCCCATGCCGGAGGCGCCGATGCCGCCAAACGGCACATCGTCGGCCGCCACCTGAAACAGGCTCTCGTTAATGGCCATGCCGCCGGAGTGGGTCTCCCGGGTCACTCGCGCCTGCAACTCGGGGTCAAAGCTCATCAGATAGAGGGCCAGCGGGCGGGGCCGCTCAGCCACATAGGCGAGCGCCTCCTCCAGGGTGTCGTAGGGGATGAGCGGCAGCAGCGGGCCAAAGATCTCCTGCTGCATCACCTGACACTGACTCGGCACCCCGGTCAGCAGGTGGGGCACCAGCAGGCGACGCTGGTCGTCGCGGGCCGGGCTGCCACAGGGGTGGAGCTGGGCACCCGCCTGCTCGGCTTCATCCAGCCAGCTGACGAGACGTTGATACTGGCGGTCGTTGATGATGGCGCCGTAGTCAGCACTATTGAGCCCCTGCGGGTAGAGCTTGCTGAAGTGGCGGCGATAGGCGGCGATAAAGTTATCCACCTCGCTGCGGGGCAGCAGCACATAGTCGGGGGCGACGCAGATCTGTCCGGCGTTGAGGCTCTTGCCGAAGATCATCCGCTCGACCGCGGTGGCGACCGGCATGTCGGGGGCGATGAGACAAGGGCTCTTGCCACCCAGCTCAAGGGTGAGGGGGGTGAGCTGGGGCGCGGCGGCGGCCATCACCAGCTTGCCCACCATGGTGGAGCCGGTAAAGAGCAGGTGATCGAACGGCAGTGAGCTGAATGCCGCCGCCATCTGGGCATCCCCCTCTATGATGGCGATCTCGTTTTCGTCAAATACGCTGGTGAGCATGGTGCGCAGCACGGCATTGGTATGGGGGGTGAACTCGGAGAGTTTCAGCATCGCCCGGTTGCCCGCCGCGATGGCGGTGATGAGGGGGCCGAGGCTCAGCATCACCGGAAAGTTCCACGGCACGATAATGCCGACCACCCCGAGTGGCTGGAAGTGCACCTCTACTTTGGCGGGGGCCAGCAGCAGGCCGGTGTGACGGCGGTGGGGCTGCATCCAGCGCTTGAGCCGCTTCTGGGTGTAGTTGATCTGCATGATGCAGGGCAGCACATCGGCGATCAGGCTGTCGTAGTGGCTGCGCTGACCATAATCTGCCGCCAGCGCCTTGCACAGCGGCCCCTTGTGGGCGAGCAACGCCTGCTTGAGTTTGGTCAGCTGCGCCCGGCGCTCGGCCAGGGTTGGCATGGGGTGAGCCAGACTCGCCCGCTTGAGCCGCGCCAGCTGATCCGGCAGGGACAATTTGATGGCGAGGATATCCTCAGGAGTGTGTTGAAGCTGCGCCGCACCCATGTTGTTCTCCGCATGAAAAATGACCGACTGATTAGTCGGTCTAAATCTAGCTGTTTGTTACCGGAATGTAAAGCTGGCAAGCTGTCTGCCGTTCACCGCGAGCCGGACGCAAGAGAGAACTGTGTGTCTCCCCACACTTTTGTGGTTTGCTCGTTGGTGACTTATCCAATAAGGGGTAGTTTTTGGTTATTAACCTATACGGAGAGAGCACTATGACCAGGGAACTGAACAGCTTGTTGGCCCGGCTTGAAGATGTGGTTGAGCGGATGCCGGATTGCTTCAACACCTACGAATTCGCCCAGAAGCTGGCACTGCAATATCAGCCGGAGTTCTTTGCCGCGGGCCACTCTCTGGCCGAGCACGAGGGCAAGGTACTGCGGGTGCTGCACCAGAAGATCGCCGAAGCGCTGGCAGGCAGCGAGATGGTGATTGAAGGGGCGCTGCTCCCCTGCGTCACCCCCTGGGGGGAGAAGGCGACCTCACCGCGCTGGCATCGCAAGCACTGAGGGGCGTAGTCAGGCAGATCGGTGCCAGATAGCAGATAATGAACAATGATAAAGAGCGCGGCGCTGGCAACAGGGCCGCGCCGTTCTTTGTGCAGATTGTCGCCAGCAGCGCCCCCGCTGCCGGGAGCAAAGGCCCGCTCTGTGATCCCATGCCGGGATACGAGACCGTCAGCCGGGTAGACTCTCCCTTTTGTCGCAGGGTTTGTCACCGTAGGAATTTCTCATGACCCATAAAATCATTCTGGATACCGACCCGGGTATCGACGATGCCATGGCCATCCTGTTTGCCGAGGCCCACCCCGCCATCGAGCTGCTCGCCATCACCACTGTTTTTGGTAACGCCACCATCGACAATGGCACCCGCAACGCCCTCTGGCTCAAGCAGAAGTACGGCATGAAGGCGGATGTGGCCAAAGGCGCAGCTGCGCCGCTGCTGCGCGAGCCGGTCGGCCCCACCACCATAGTCCACGGCCCGAGCGGCTTTGGCGACATGGAGGCGGGGGAGGTGACTATCGCTCCGGATCCTCGCCCCGCCTGGCAATATATTGTCGAGGCGGTGAAAGCCGCGCCGGGGGAGATCACCCTGGTCACTATCGGCCCGCTCACCAATCTGGCGCTGGCGCTACAACAGGCGCCCGAGATTGTCTCTCTGGTGAAACAGGTGGTAGTGATGGGCGGCGCCTTTGGCGTCAACGGCCATCGCGGCAACGTGACCCCCTATGCCGAGGCCAATATCCACGACGATCCCGATGCCGCCGACCGGGTCTTTACCGCCGACTGGCCGGTGGTGATCATCGGGCTGGACGTGACCCAGCAGAGCTTTTTCAGCAGCGCCTATCTGGATGAACTCAGGGACAAGGCGGGGGAGCCGGGCCGTTTCCTGTGGGATGTCAGCCGCTTCTACCTGCGCTTCTACTCCGAGAAGCTGGGGCTCTCCGGTTGCCACGTTCACGATCCATCCGCCATCGCCTATGTCATCGACCCGACCCTCTTTACCCTGCGCGAGGGGCCGGTGCGGGTGATCACCAGCGGCCCGGCCATCGGCCACACCCTGCAAAAGTTCGATGGCAAGCGCCACTCCCACGATGACTGGGCAGCATATCGTCCGCAGCAGGTCGGGGTGGCGGTGCGCGATGAAGCCTTGCTGGCGCTCTATCGCGAGACGCTGGTGGGCTGGGGCAAGGATTGCTGAGCAAAGGGGCGCTATTGCGCTGACGCGGGGGCTGTGATCGGCGCCAAACAATCGGAGCGCACGGCCGCTTATACTGCCTTATATCAAGAGCTTGGGAGGGATGAAGATGGCCTGGATTTCCTTGATCGTAGCGATTGTGCTGATCTGGTGGTTGATGAAGCTGGGGCATGGCGCCCTGTTCGAGATCCGCCTTGCCCCCGGCAAGGTAGTGGTCAAGCAGGGCAAGGTGTCACCCGCTTTTATTGAGCATGCCAAGCAGATCCTGCGCCACGACACGGTGCGCGGTCGCATTGTGGGGCAGCGCGATGGCGATGGCGTCAAGCTGATCTTCTCCCGATCCATCCCCGAGCCGGTGGCCCAGCGGTTTCGCAATATCTTCCCCTATGGCGATTACCGCCAGCCAACGGCGCCACTGCCGGGGCCAAAATCCCGCAAGGGATAAGTACCGGAACCTGGTTCATCAATAGCAAACGGGCCTCCAGTGGAGGCCCGTTTTTATGGCACTTGGCCAAGAGAGAGCTGACCGCCCTTACTCCTTGCCGTGCAGCTCGCGCTGGGCCTTGACCGCCGCCGCCTTGACGGCGGTGCCTTCATTGCCCCAGGAAGCGCGCAGGGCGTTGACCAGCTCGGCGAGCCGCTCGTCATCCATGGTCCAGCCATAGCCCGGCATGTGGTAACCCAGATGGCCGTGGGTGACCGGTGTTTCGGCGCCGTGCAGCAGCACATTGATCAGGCTTGACGGATCGCTCGCCAGCACGGTGCGGTTGTTCACCAGCGAGGGGATGACGTGGTCATTGCCCTGGCCGTTGACCCCGTGACAGGTGGAGCAGTACATGGCGTAGTCCGCCTTGCCGCTGGCACTGGCGTAGGCGCGGGCCCCTTTCTCCGCCATCGGCTCATCTTTCAGATCGGTCAGATAGGTGGCGATGCTGGCCAGATCGGCGTCGCTGAAATACTGACTGCTGTGAGTGATCACTTCCCCCATGGGGCCCGCGACCGCTTCATGTTGGCTGCGGCCGGTTTTCAGCAGATCGATCAGCGCCTGCTTGCTGTAACGGCTGCCACGAATGTCGGGGGCATACCAGCCATCCAGCGCCGCACCGCTCAGGTAGACGGGATCCGCCTCGGTCAGCGCTTTCTCCTGCATCCCCAATCCGCGTGGGGTGTGGCAGCTGCCGCAGTGACCGGCACCCTGCACCAGATAGGCGCCGCGGTTCCACTCTTCGCTCTTGCCTGCGACCGGGGTGAAGCGGCTGTCATCGTGATAGACCCAGTTCCAGCCCATCAGCGGCCAGCGCATGTTGAGGGGCCAGGGGATGTCGCTCTCCTTGTTGGCGATGGCCAGCGGCTGTACCTCCTTCATCAGGTAGTGATAGAGATCTTCGAGATCCTTATCGCTCATCTTGGCGTAGGCGGTGTAGGGCATGGCCGGATAGAGGCGATGACCATCGCGGGCCACCCCTTCACGCATCACCTTGATGAACTCCGGCAGGCTGTAGTTGCCGATACCGTGGGTCTTGTCGGGGGTGATGTTGGTGGCAAATACGGTGCCGATGGGGGTCGGGAACCCTTTGCCACCCGCCAGCGGCTTGCTGGTTTCGCTGGTGTGACAGGCGGCGCAATCGCCCAGCTTGGCCACGTATTCCCCCGCAGACATGGCGGGGGCTGCGTTGGCGGCAAGGGCGGGCAGGGCCAGCAGCAGGGCGCTGGCGGTCAGTGACAGGGCGCGGCTCATTGGGCACCTCCCTTGCTCATGGCAACCAGCTCGTTGACGGCGCGCCACGCTTCGTCGATGGCGGCGTGGGCGTAGGGGCTCCAGCCTGCATCCGAGTTGGCGATGGTGATGTTGCCGATCGGCTGGCGACCCAGTTCAATCCATTTTTCGCACTGCGCTTCGTCATCAAACAGGGTGTTGGTGACATAGGAGTAACCGTGAGACCAGCGGTTGACCGTGATGGCGAGGATATCTTGCTCATGGTTGAAACCGGCGCTGCCGAGCATCCCCTGCAACTGCTCGCGGATCATCTGTTCATGCTGCTCGAACGGCATGCCGAGGATCATGGCGCGCCCCTTGCGGGACTGCTCGCGGGCCGAGAGGCCGCTGCCCGGCAGGGTCGGCACATAGACCATGTGCAGGCACATCGGCTGATCCGGGCTCTTGGGATGCTCGTAGCCACCCATGCTGACCGGATAGTCGAGCTTGACCCGGCTGTAGGGGGCTGCCGGGGAGTAGACCTCGTGTACCCCCAGCTTGACGAAGGCTTGCCAGTTCTTGATCACCACCTTGGTGTAGACCAGCGGCGCCTTGGCGTTCTGGCGCAGCGCCTCCTTCTGGGGCTCCGGCATCTCGGGCACCATGTAGGGGATCATCATGTTGTAGCCAGCCATGATCGACTGCTTGGCCCGCACCCGGTACAGTTTCCCCTCCTTGATGTAGGTGACATCCACCGCCAGCTTGCCGTCGGTGAGGCGCACGTTTTTGGCCTGCAACGCCGTGCTGCCAAGGCGCAGTTGCACCTTGTGCTCCGGCAGGTCGAGCTTGCTGTAGTCAAACTTGGCCAGCACCACATCCTGCATGGTGTGACCCGGCGCCACCTGCGGAATGAGCTTGCGTACCATCAGGCGGGTGAGACCGGCGTTGCCATCGGGGAAGTGGAAGATGTAGGGATCGTCCAGCTCCGCCTGCTCCTCGGCATCCAGCGGCGTCAGATTGAGGCCGTCGAACCCCGGCAAGGCGCACAGACGCGCATCGGCGCAGGCGGTGGCGTCGATGCCGACTGCCTGGAAGTCGTTGGTGCGCTGCTGGAAGTAAGTGATCGCCCGCTCGCTGAGACCCACTTTATCGCGCAGGAAGGTGGTGTAGCTGTTGCGGGTCACCCACTCGTCCTGCTGCTCGCGGGTCATGCCGCTCAGGTAGTCGATTTTTGATTCGTGCAGGGCCAATAGGGCGGCCTTGTCGGCATCATCGAGGGGGAAGTCACCGATAAACTCTGCCAGTGGCCGGCCGTTCAGGCGATCGCGGGGGATGTCATCCGCTACGTTGTGGCCCGGATCCCCGTTCACTATCTTGTTGACGCCAAAGTGCTTCTCGTCGAAATAAACGCCGCGGCTCAGCCCCAGATCCGGATAGAAGGTCTGCTGGAAACCGGCGGCCAGCTCGTCGATGTTGACCTCCAGCGCCTTGAGCAGCCCGAGCGCTACCGGGCTGTAGACCGAACGCGGTGATTGCAGGGATTCACTGCCGCCGTAACCCAGACGCAGGCCATCGGGGGTGGTGAACTCGTTGCGCTTGGCGTGGCCGCCGAAGTCATCGTGGTTGTCGAGTAGCAGGATCTTCTTATCCGCGCCGAGCAGTTGCTGATAGAAGCAGGCGGCGGCCAGACCGCTGATCCCGGCGCCGACGATCACCAGATCGTACTCCCCCTCAAGGGGAATATTGGCAAAATCATAGTGCTTGCCGTCACGGGCGATGCTGTGGGCCGGTTCGAAAGAGCCCGGGTGGTTGCCGCGCAGGCCGGTGAGGGCGGGCGGGTAGGCCAGGGTTTTATCCGCCAGCGTGCTGCCGCCTTCGGCAGCCTTGAGCAGATTGATGGGGGCGACGCCTGCCGCAATGGTGATGGCAACGCCGTTGAGAAAATCTCTGCGTGTAATACTCATGGCAATACCTGCTGTATGAAAAATGGAAAAGTACAGAGTAGGGTAGCTGGCCAGCAGCAAGAGGACGCAACCTACCGCCATATTTTTATGGCGTCTATATGGGTTGATAATAACTTATTAAACAGATTGATCAAACGAGTATGGAGTGACATATCTGTTTGGGTTCGAATTGTTAAAAAACAATCCAGCTAAAAAATATCGTGCTGTGTTCTGTTCGTCGCGTTTAATTACGTAAATGATGATGAGTTCAAATTGTCGCAGATCATCAAAGTCGACAGGTGTTTATTATTCATGCTGGAGGATTAATTTTTCGTCATATATACCCATATGCTATGTAAGGTTAGTTGGCGAGATAATGCTCCCTGTCCAATTATAAATTGAGAAGAGAGTGTCATTGATTAATTATGGGAAAAGGCGCCATTAATAGTGATACGGATGCAAAATTAACATTTTTCACATGCTGAGGCCAAGTTTGGCACAATCTTAAGATTAATTTTCCATGTTGTTTACATGTTCCGGTTCTGATCACAATGTTGCCCGTTTTTACAACTTTAGCCTTGCGACCATAAGGACACTGCATGAGACCTTTTGAATTAAAGAGGGGCTTGGGTGCTTTGCTGTTGATCGCATCGGCCAGCTTGCTGACCGGCTGCGACATGGCCTTGATGAATCCCAAAGGGCAGATTGGTCTGGAACAGAAATCACTGATATTAACCGCCTTGGGGCTGATGTTAATTGTGGTGATCCCTGTGATTATTATGGCGGTGGTCTTTGCTCGTAAATACCGGGCATCAAATACCAATGCCAAATATACTCCGGATTGGTCTCACTCCAATAAAATTGAGGCGGTTGTCTGGACCGTACCAGTTATTATCATCGTCATTCTGGCAACCATTACCTGGAAAACTTCCCACGAACTGGATCCCTACAAGCCGCTGGAGTCCACGGTGAAGCCGATCCAGATTGATGTTATTTCCCTCGACTGGAAATGGCTGTTTGTCTACCCAGAATTAGGGATTGCCTCGGTCAATGAATTAGCATTCCCGGTCAATACCCCCGTCAATTTCCGGGTGACTTCAGACACTGTCATGAACTCCTTCTTCATTCCCAAGCTGGGCGGGCAAATTTATGCCATGGCCGGTATGCAGACCAAGTTGCATCTCATTGCCAATGAAGCAGGCGCGTATGACGGTATCTCCAGCAGTTATAGCGGAGCCGGTTTCTCGGGCATGAAGTTCAAGGCGATTGCTACGCAGGATCAGGCCGGTTTTGATGCCTGGGTTGCCAAAGTCAAGGCCTCTCCCAAGATGCTGATCACCATGGATGAGTTCAATGCGCTGGCCAAGAAGAGCGAAAACCACCCGGTAGAGTATTTCTCAAGTGCCGATCCGGCCCTTTTCGTCAAGCTGATCAACAAGTTTATGGGTGACATGGGGCATGGCGAGCACAAGGGGATGACCCATAAAGCCCCCTCAGAGCATGGCGCCGCCATGAATCACGATGACATGGCACATATGCAGATGGACCATGCCGCTATGGCGCATGACGGGCAGAAGGAGCATGCCGGACATATGAACGCGCCGTTGGATAACAAGGCTGTGCAAGCAGGATCCGAGGAATAACCGATGTTTGGAAAATTAACACTCGATGCCATTCCGTTCCATGAACCCATCATCATGGTGACGGTAGCCGGTATCATTTTGGGGGGGCTGGCCGTTGCCGGCCTGATCACCTATTTCGGCAAGTGGCAATATCTGTGGAAAGAGTGGCTTACCTCGGTCGACCACAAGCGTCTTGGGGTCATGTATCTGATCCTGGGTATGGTCATGATGCTGCGCGGCTTCGCCGACGCTGTGATGATGCGTACCCAGCAGGTGATGGCTTCGGCTGGTGGTGACGGCATTTTACCGCCGCATCACTACGACCAGATCTTCACCGCCCACGGGGTCATCATGATCTTCTTCGTGGCGATGCCACTGGTGATCGGTCTGATGAATATCGTCGTGCCGCTGCAGATCGGTGCCCGTGATGTGGCTTTTCCCTTCCTCAACAACATCAGCTTCTGGTTCACCGCCGCTGCCGTGGTGTTGATCAACATCTCCCTCGGGGTCGGTGAATTCGCCCAGACCGGCTGGCTGGCCTATCCGCCCCTCTCTGGGCTGGAGTACAGCCCGGGGGTCGGGGTTGATTACTGGATCTGGAGTCTGCAGATATCGGGTCTGGGCACCTTGCTGACCGGCGTCAACTTCTTCGCCACCATCATCAAGATGCGCGCTCCTGGCATGACCATGATGCGTCTGCCGGTGTTCACCTGGACGGCTTTGTGCTCCAACGTGCTGATCATCGCCTCCTTCCCGATCCTGACCGTCACGGTGGCCCTGCTCACCGCCGACCGTTACCTAGGCACCCATTTCTTTACCAATGACATGGGTGGCAACATGATGATGTACATCAACCTGATCTGGGCCTGGGGTCACCCCGAGGTGTACATTCTGGTGCTGCCGGTGTTCGGGATCTTCTCCGAAGTGGTGGCCACCTTCAGCAAGAAGAAGCTGTTCGGTTATACCTCGCTGGTGTGGGCGACCGTCGCCATTACCGTGCTCTCCTTTATCGTCTGGCTGCACCACTTCTTCACCATGGGTTCCGGCGCCAACGTGAATGCCTTCTTCGGCATCACCACCATGATCATCTCCATCCCGACCGGGGTGAAGATCTTCAACTGGCTGTTCACCATGTACCGCGGTCGCATCGAGTTCACCTCGCCCATGTTGTGGACCGTCGGCTTCATTATCACCTTCAGCATCGGCGGCATGACCGGGGTACTGCTCTCGGTACCGGCGGCCAACTTCGTGCTGCACAACAGCCTGTTCCTGATCGCCCACTTCCACAACGTCATCATCGGCGGCGTGGTGTTTGGCTGCTTCGCCGGTATCACCTACTGGTTCCCGAAAGCGTTCGGCTTCAAGCTCAACGATGTCTGGGGCAAGCGCGCCTTCTGGTTCTGGATTGTCGGCTTCTTCGTCGCCTTCATGCCGCTCTACGTGCTGGGCTTCATGGGCATGACCCGTCGCGTCAGCCAGCATCTGGATCCCCAGTTCCATGGCTGGCTGGTGGTGGCTGCCTGTGGTGCCGCGCTGATTGCCGTGGGGGTTCTGTGTCAGGTGATCCAGCTGGTGGTCAGCATCCGTGACCGCGAGCAGAACCGCGATCTGACCGGTGACCCCTGGGGTGGCCGTACCCTGGAGTGGGCAACCTCTTCCCCGCCGCCCTTCTACAACTTCGCCATCGAGCCGAAGATCAAGGGACTGGATGCCTTCTGGGAAGCCAAGCAGGACGGTTCTGCCTATCAGCAGCCCGAGCACTACGACCCGATCCATATGCCCAAGAACACCGGGGCAGGGGTCATCATCGCAGGCTTTGCCACCGTGTTTGGTTTTGCCATGGTCTGGCACATCTGGTGGATGGCCATCGCCGGCTTCATCGGCATGATTGCGAGCTGGATCATCCACAGCTTCAACGACGACGTGGATTACTACGTGCAGGTTGACGAGATCGAGCGGATCGAGCGTCAGCATTTTGAAAATATCAACAAGGTGGCGTGAAGCAATGGCGACCGACGTTCTACATCACACTCACGACGGTGCCCATGATCATGGGCACCACGATGCCGGTGCCAACAAGGTATTCGGTTTCTGGATCTACCTGATGAGTGACTGCATCCTGTTTGCATGCCTGTTTGCAACCTATGCAGTCCTGGTCAACGGCACCGCCGGCGGCCCGAGCGGCAAGGATATCTTCGAGCTGCCGTTCGTGTTTGGCGAAACCATGCTGCTGCTCTTTAGCAGCATCACCTTCGGTTTTGCCATGCTGGCGATGAACAAGAACCAGCTATCCGCCGTCAACGGCTGGTTGCTGGTGACCTTCGTGCTGGGGGCCGGCTTTATCGCGATGGAGATCTACGAATTCCATCACCTGATCGCCGAGGGCTATGGCCCGGATCGCAGCGCCTTCCTCTCCGCCTTCTTCACCCTGGTCGGTACCCACGGTATCCACGTGACCAGCGGCCTTATCTGGATCATCGTGATGATGGTGCTGGTGAGCAAGAAGGGGCTGACCGATCGCAACCGCTCCCGCCTGATGTGCCTGAGCCTGTTCTGGCACTTCCTCGACGTGGTGTGGATCTGCGTCTTTACCGTGGTCTATCTGATGGGGGCAATGTAAATGAGTCATTCCGTTGACAATCACGGCGCCAGCCACGGCAGCGCCAAGAGCTATCTGACCGGCTTCGTGCTGTCAGTCATTCTGACCGCGATCCCGTTCTGGATGGTGATGGATGGCTCCGCCTCCCACGGAACCGTGCTGGCCACCGTGGTTGGCATGGCGGTGGTGCAGATCTTTGTCCATCTGGTCTACTTCCTGCACATGAACACCTCGTCCGAGGAGCGCTGGAACCTGGTGGCACTGGTCTTTACCGTGCTCATCATTGCCATCGTGGTCGTGGGTTCCCTGTGGATCATGTACAACCTCAACATCAACATGATGGTCCACTGAGCAGGCTGGCAATGATGAAGCAATACCTGCAAGTGACCAAGCCGGGCATCATCTTCGGCAACCTCATCTCGGTGATCGGGGGATTTCTGCTGGCTTCAAAAGGAAGCCTGGACCTGCCCCTGTTCATGCTGACCATGGTGGGTGTTTCGCTGGTGGTGGCCTCCGGTTGCGTGTTCAACAACTACATCGACCGGGATATCGACTGCATCATGGAGCGCACTAAGAACCGTGCTCTGGTGAAGGGGCTGATCGCCCCCGGCGTATCGCTCTGGTACGCCACCGCGCTTGGCATGGCGGGCATTGCACTGCTCTATTGGGCGGCCAATCCGTTGGCTGCTCTGCTGGCGGTGCTGGGCTTCATTGTCTATGTGGGGGTCTACAGCCTCTACATGAAGCGTCACTCGGTCTACGGCACCCTGGTGGGCAGCCTCTCCGGCGCCGCGCCGCCGGTCATCGGCTACTGTGCGGTGAGCGGTCAGTTCGACTCGGGGGCCTTGATCCTGCTGGCGATCTTCAGCCTGTGGCAGATGCCGCACTCCTATGCGATCGCCATTTTCCGCTTCAAGGATTATCAGGCGGCCAACATTCCGGTGTTGCCGGTGGTGAAGGGAATTTCGGTGGCCAAGCACCACATTACCCTCTACATCCTGGCCTTTATGGTGCCGACCCTGATGCTGTTCCTCGGCGGTTACGCCGGCTACAAGTATCTGGTGGTGGCCACTGCGGTGAGTGTCTGGTGGCTGGGGATGGCGCTGTCGGGTTACAAACAGCTGGTTGATGATGCTCTCTGGGCGCGCAAGCTGTTTATGTTTTCCATCGTCACCATTACCTGTCTGAGTGTCATGATGTCGGTAGACTTCCAGCCAGAGGCCGAGCCTGTGGCGCTGGTGAGCATGTTGCTCCGATAGTGTGCGTTGCTTCCGATTGCATGAGATCCAGAGCCGGGAACCTCCCCGGCTCTGTTATTATGGGGCCGCCCATCGGGTACTTTTCCCCTCTGTCGGGTGTGGCATGGCGCGTGTCGGCCACCCCTTGAGTCTTCCTTTTCCCTGACCTATCGAGGCCATCATGAATGATTTCACCATGACGAGGGGCGAGCGCCGTGCCACCTGGGCGCTCGGCTCCGTCTTCTCGTTGCGCATGCTCGGCATGTTTATGGTGCTGCCGGTGCTGACCACCTACGGCATGTCGCTGGCGGGGGCCTCCGAGGCGCTCATCGGCCTGGCCATCGGCATCTACGGCATGACCCAGGCGCTGTTCCAGATCCCGTTCGGTCTGCTCTCCGACAAGGTGGGCCGCAAGCCCCTCATCGTCGGCGGCCTGCTGATGTTTGCCCTCGGCAGCGTGATCGCGGCGCTGACCCACTCCATCTGGGGGGTGATCCTCGGCCGCGCCCTGCAGGGCAGCGGCGCCATCTCGGCCGCCGTGATGGCGCTCTTGTCGGATCTCACCCGCGAGCAGAACCGCACCAAGGCGATGGCCTTCATCGGGGTGAGCTTTGGCATCACCTTCGCCATCGCCATGGTGACCGGCCCCCTCATCACTCATGCGCTGGGACTCTCCGGCCTGTTCTGGCTCATCGCCCTGCTGGCGCTGGGGGGCATTGCCGTCACCCTCTGGCTGGTGCCGACACCGACAACTCATCTGCTCAATCGCGAGTCCGGCATGGTCAGGGGCGGGATGCGCACTGTGCTGACCAATCCGCGCCTGCTCAAACTCAATCTCGGCATTTTGTGCGTGCATACCCTGTTGATGTCGAGCTTCGTGGCGTTGCCGCCGCTGCTGGAGCAAGCGGGTCTGCCTCGGGACAGCCAGTGGCAGGCTTATCTGGTCACCATGCTGATTGCCTTCGTCAGCGTTGTACCCTTCATCATCTATGCCGAGACGCGCAGAAAGATGAAGTTGGTGTTCCAGATCTGCGTGCTGGTGATGTTCAGCGCCGAAGTGGTGCTGTGGCAGGCTGGCCTGCAGCTGTGGGGCCTGCTCGCCGGCCTGCAGCTCTTCTTCATCGGCTTCAACGTGATGGAGGCGTTGCTGCCATCCCTGATCAGCAAGGAGTCGCCACCGGGTTACAAGGGTACGGCCATGGGGATCTACTCCACCAGCCAGTTTATCGGAGTGGCTATCGGTGGCAGCCTGGGGGGCCTGCTCTACAGTCTGGGTGGTGGCGCCCTGGTGTTTGGCGGCTGCTCTGCGCTGGCCCTTGTCTGGCTCGGGGTCAGCCTTACCATGCAGGAGCCCCCCTATGTGAGCAGTCTGCGCATCCTGTTACCGGAAGGGGTGGAGGCGAGCCCTGCACTGGAGCAGAAACTCCGAGCCTGCGACGGGGTGAACGATGTACTGCTGGCACGGAAGGAACGTTCGCTCTATGTGAAGGTGGACAGCAAGCGGGTCAGTCGCCAGGATCTGGAGCTGCTGGTGATCGACGCCGGACACTGATCGCGCTAAGCTCGGTTCGGATCTGCAACTACTTGTTTTTGAAAACAGTCTGGAGGCGCAATGAACTGGTATATCTCGGTCCTCAAGCAATATGCGGTATTCAGCGGGCGGGCCCGTCGCACCGAATACTGGATGTTCGTGCTGTGCAACGTCATCGTCATGTTGCTGCTCGGCATGGTGGACAAGCTGATCGGCGGCGACAATGAGCTGATAAGCTCCATCTATTCGCTGGCGGTGCTGCTGCCATCGCTGGCGGTGGCGGCCCGTCGTCTGCACGATACCGACCGCAGCGCTTGGTGGCTGCTGCTCGGGCTCATCCCCATTATCGGCACCCTGGTGCTTATCTACTTTATGGTTTGCAATGGCCAGCAGGGGCCAAACCGCTTCGGTGACGATCCCAAAGCGGCCCCCTCACAGGGCTTTATCGTCAGCTAACGGGCGAGGCTTGGCCAATCATCGGTCAATAAAAGAGAGGGAGGCATCGCGCCTCCCTCTCTTTTTCGTGTTGATGGCCGATCAACGCTCGATCAGCGGGGCGGAGCGGTAGCTCCACATGCCGTAGGTGCGCAGGGCGTCGCGGTAGATGCCGAGCAGCTCGCTCTCGCTCGGGGTGGCCAGCTCCTCGAGGGGTTTGTCGGGGTAGCTGACGCTCGCCACCTTGATGTTGGCCGGGCCAATCTGGTCGCAGGCGATTTCCAGCACCGTTTGACCGCGGCGTACATGGCTAGCGGAGCTTACCAGCACCGCATAGTCAATCTGGTGGCGGGCGAGGGCATAGGCGCTGTAGAGGGCGTTATCCACCGTGCTGGTGGCGTAGTTCTCTTCAATCAGGCGGCTGCGATCGATGCCGTGGTTGGCCAGCCAGTCGGCCATCAGCTTGCCCTCGGTCTGGCGGTTCTGGGGCATGCCGCCAGTCAGGATGAGCAGCGCTTCCGGGTCGGCTTTGGCCAGCTCAAGGGTGGTTTGCAGACGGCCCAGCAGGATCTTGTCCATGCTGCCGTCGGGATTGAGGGCGTAGCCCAGAGTGACGATGGCGCGTTTGCCCTCCCTGCTGGCCTTGACCTGATCCTCGGTCAGTTCGGTCTGCAGCGGGGCGGCGATGATCCGCTGCACCCGGGCGATGATCTCCTCCAGATCGGCAGCGCGGCCACTGTTGCGATCCGCCACTTTCGCCAGATAGCTGCGGGAAGCCTCCTTGTTACCCTTCACCAGCTGCCAGATGGCGAGATAGCTGTTGATGTCGAGATCATCGGGGGCGACGGCCTGCGCCTGCTCCAGCAAGGTGATGGCGCGGCTCAGGTTGCCGTTGTAGATCTGGGCGTTGGCCGCCGAGATGAGCAGGTCGGTGCGGTAGGGTTCAAGCTGGTAGGCGGCCAGCAGCCGCTCGGTCACCAGCTCCATATTGCTCGGCATCTTGGCGGTAAAACCGGCGTGGGAGATCTTGGCAGGCGACTTGTAGATCTGCAGCGCTTCGCCGAGCAGCATATCCACCGCCTGGCGTTTGCTGACCAGGGTATTGAGGTCGTGCTCCATCTGCATCGAGCTCTCGGCCGCTTGCAGGGCGAGGGGCGAGAGCGCCAGCAGGCCGCCGAGGGTGAGGGCAAGAAGGGTCTGTTTCATCAAAAGGTCCTCTGTCGGGCTGAATCACGCCGTGGGCTCCGGTTTCGGGCCGATACAACGAGGCAAATGTGCGTCAATTCAGTCTGTTAGTGCCAAAGAGGGGGCAATATACCAGCTAACGGTGCGGTAAACTGTGAGTCGGGGCGGGTCGTCGGGCGATGCCACACCAGTGGCCGCAAAAGTGGCCGCAAAGGGTCAGCAGCCATCTGAAAGGGCAGGGGGAGCGTGACTCCCCCTGCTGGGAGGGGCGTTGGCCCCTCCCTCTATCGCGATTCAAGAGAGCTGGGGTGTCAATCCATCTGTTGGCGAGTGTTCGCAGTCAGTTCCACATCGGGGAGATGCGGGCTTCCAGCGTCTCTTGCTGCTCTTCGGGCATATCGCTGAAGAAGTTGAGCTGGGTCTGCTCCTCCACCTCGCGTACCGAGACCCGGTAGTCGGCGATCTGGCTGATAGGCACCTCTTCCTGCGGCATGATAAAGGCGATGGCCTGCAGTCTGGCCGGGTCCATCACGATCTTGTAGTAGGCGCTCGGGATCGCCACCCCCTGACCGATGGACTCTTCAGAGCCGGTAAAGATGGGGCCGGTGATCACCTGCACATCCTTGCGGGAGACCGCCCACTTGTTCACCTTGTCCTCCAGCACTCGCCACGCCTTCTGGTTGAGCACTCCGATCTGCGGCGTCATGTTGCTCAGCAGGAAGCTCTCTTTCATGGTGTTCTTGTTCGATTTCATGTCCCCCGCCGGGGCCTGATGGCCACGGTCGTAGCCCGAGCCCTTGTAGTCGGAGAGGGTGGCGCGGTAGGCAACCGGGATCTCCCTGTCCTCGGCGAAGGCATCCTTGCGCGGCACTGTGCCCTGTGCGCTCTGGGCGGTCATCCGGTAGGAGACCCAGTCCGCCACCTTGTAGTCGTAGTTGTAGCCGACGGCATACCCTTCACGGCAGAGCTTCTGATCCGATTCGGAGGGGAGGCCAAAGCGCACGTGCTGGCCGCATTCCCAGTTGGCGGCCAGCAAGGGGGTGGCAGTGAGGGTGAGGGTAACAGCCAGAACCAATTTATTGATTTTTATCATTTTTGTGATGCTCCAGTTTAGTAGGCGGAGCCATTTGACATGAGATCTGACCAGCGCTTCAATTGCTGTTTTTTTACACGTCACCGTTCTGTGACGGCTCGCCAAGATCCGTGATGTGACTGGTTAATATGTTTTAAATCAGTGGCTTGGTCGGTGGGATGATGTGCGGTTGCTCGGCAGACAACGAAAAGGGGCCCGCGATGGGCCCCTTATGATGAGCGGTCTGACTGCTATCAGGCGGCGTTTGCCTTGTTGCCCAGCGTGCGGGCCAGCAGTGCTTCCGGATTGTGAATCGCCTCCTTGGTCTTCACATCGATGACCTCGATATCGGTGAAGCGTTCACGGTATTTGATGGCCACATCGTGGGCGAAGATGACGCAGCGGGCGTTGGCGACATCCTTGGCGGTGATGCGGTTGATGATGCCGTTGGCGCCCTGGGTCTCGACCTTGATCTTGATCCCCTGCTTGGCGGCGGCCTTCTGCAGGCTCTTGGCGGCCAGGAAGGTGTGGGCCACGCCAGACGGGCAGGCAGTGATGGCCAGTACGTCCGCTTCTCCTTCCGTTTCAATGACTTCGAAGCTGGTTTGGGTGGCGGTCACGTCATCTTCTTCGCTCACCGGCTTCTTCAGCAGGTTGACGATGATGGCGGTGGTCAGGGCGCCGAGGATGGTACCCAGGATGTAGCCCATCTTGCCTTCAACAACCGGCAGGACAATCCAGCCACCCCAAGGGGCGTGGTTGATACTGTGCATCATAAAGCCGGTGATGTTGCCGACGATACCGCCTGCGACGATGGCCGGGATAACACGCATGGGGTCAGCAGCAGCAAACGGGATGGCACCTTCACTGATACCGATCATGCCCATGATGGCGGCCGCTTTACCGGATTCACGCTCCTCTTTCTTGTAACGCTTCGGAGACATGAAGGTCGCCAGTGCCATACCGAGCGGTGGCACACAGATGGCGATACCGACGCCGCCCATCAGCCAGGGCTGGGTGTTGACCTGAGTCTGGGCAAACAGGGTCGCAACCTTGTTGACCGGGCCGCCCATATCGAAGGCAGTCATACCACCCAGAATGGCACCCAACATCACTTTACCTGAGCCCGCCATGCTGGAGAGCCAGTGGTTCATCCCTTCCATCATGGCGGCGATCGGGGCACCGATCCCCCACATCACGATGCCACACACCAGAAAGGTACCGATCAGCGGATAGATGAAGATGGAACCAAGCGAGGTCATGGAGTCAGGCAACTTGATCCGCTTGAGCTGATTGACCACGAAACCGGCGATAAAACCCACCAGAATGGCGCCGAGGAAACCGGTTTGATAGTGCTGAACGGCAATCCAGGAGCCGATCATGCCCGGGGCCAGGCCCGGCTTGTCAGCCAGCGAGTAGGCGATGTAGCCACCCAGTACAGCGGTAAACAGGGTCAGACCGGCGATACCCATGGTCGCCATGTCTTTGAGGAAGCCCGCTTCCGGCACGGCGCCCTTGCCGCTCATCATCACCGACAGTGACAGCAGCACACCGCCTGCCACGATGAAGGGGATCATGTGGGAGGTACCAAACAGCAGGTGCTGCTTCATGGTGTTGAGGCGATCCTTGAAGGTGCGATCGGTGGGTTCAACCGGAGCAGTGGCTGCCGGTTTGGCGGCTGGCGCCGGTTTTTGCACTTTCGGGCCTTGCTTGAGCAGGGTCAGGGCTTGCTCGACAGTGGTGGCCGCCTTCATCTGCTCGATAAAGCCCGGCTCCAGCAGACGGGTGGAGAGCTCCGCCAGCACTTCGATGTGGTGGTTGGCGCCGCCATCCGGGGAGGCGATCATAAAGATAAGCTGGGTCGGTTTGCCATCTTCGGCGCCGTACTCGATACCCTGACGGCTGACACCGATGGCTATGGCCGGACGGCTGACCGCCTTGCTCTTGGCGTGGGGCAGGGCGACACCCTGCTCGAAGCCGGTGCAGTCCAGCTGCTCGCGGGCCCAGATATCCTTGACGAATTGCTGTTGATCAGACACGGCGCCATCGCGCGCCAGCATCTGTGCCATCTCGTCGAACAGAGCCTCCTTGCTGGTGGCCTTCAACTCCAGGCAGATGAGTCTGCCGTTGGTCATGGTGGGTAACATCTCACTCTCCTTCCCTGTAAGGGCTAAGTCATGCGTTGCGAATTGGGCTCATTATTGCCCTCACGGGTAGGGTTGGACAGGCGATGAATGTAGCAATAACTGGATTTTTGTTGCATGGTTTTGCTGGTGTGATCCAGCTCGCAAAGTGTTGAACTTTAACTCAGTAGTGGTTTTTGTTTAATTAATGGCAGGATGTGACAGCGGTCAAGATATGACAGAAAAACCCTTGTAATGGGATTTACAGCCATTTTTTGCGGTTTATTGCCCGATTTAAGGCATATTTGAGAAAAACGGCTTAATGGCTGAACCTGGGCTTCCCACTGGAAAATAAAATGGCCCAGCGCTGATTGGATTTTATCAATCCATCTGGCGTGGGCCGTCGGGTATCACAAAGTGACATTTTCGGATTGCGTGCTGAATGTCACTTCAATGCTATCGATCGTTACTTTTGTGGCGGGGTATCGCCCATCACGAAGTGGAGGTTGCCCCCCGGTACAAACTCCTTGTGCTCGAAGAAGAGACCATCCTTGAGCGGTTTGCCATTGATGGTGACCGACTGGACATAGCGGTTCTTGGCGCTGTTGTTATCGGCGATGATGGTGAAGGTTCCCCCCTTGACCGGGATGGTCGCTTTGGCAAATAGCGGGCGGCCAATGGTGTAAACGGGATCTGCCGCATTCACCTGATAGAAGCCAAGTGCTGACATCACATACCAGGCAGACATGGAGCCCACATCCTCGTTGCCTATGATGCCTGCCGGGGTGTTCGAGTACATGGTGTCGAGGATGTAGTCGACCGTCTCCTGAGTTTTCCAGGGCTCCGATGTCCAGTTGTAGAGGTAGGGGATATGGTGGGAGGGTTCATTCCCGAAGGCCACCTGACCCATCATCCCGGTCATGTCAGCGGTCTCCGACCCCTGACTCTCGGCGGCAAAGGTGGCGTCCAGATTCTGCTTGAAGGCCTCTTCTCCGCCCATCGCGGTTTTCAGACCCTTGATGTCATGGGGCACAAACCAGGTCCACTGCCAGGCGTTGCCCTCGGTATAGTTGCCGGTCTCATGTTCGGTGCCATAGGGATCAAACGGCGTCATGAAGGCGCCATCGATCATCACCGGACGCATGAAACCGGTCACCCCGTACTGGGCGTATTCGGCCGCATTGTGGTCGAAGTAGCGCTGATAGCCGTTAGAACGGGCCAGATAGCGCGCTTCGGCCACCGGGTTGCCGGCCGCCTTGGCGATCCGGGCGATGGCCCAGTCATAGAAGGCGTTCTCCAGACCGTAGGAGACCGACTCGAGGGTGTAGTCAGCGAAGACGGGCTGACCGTCGATCCGCTGCACTGCCGGGGCAAAGCCGTTCTTTTCGATGTAATCGATGTGGTTGGTCAGGGTCTTGTCCAGCACCGCCTTGTCCCACTCGGTCGCCAGCATGGGGTAGTTGGTATAGGTGGAGGAGTCGATGGCGGCCGTGAGCGCCAGATTTTTCTCCTGCGCAGTGAAGGCATCGGGGTATTTGGTGATGGCGTCGGCAATCACCACCACCGCCGGATAGCCCACCATGGTGCCTGTCTCATCCCCCAGATGCTCCCACTTGGGCAGCAGGCCGCTCTCCAGATACTTCTGGAGCAGGTTCTTGGCATACTGCACGGCGCGGGTGGGTTCGGTGATGGTTTTAAGCGGGTGCAGCGCTCGCTGGGTGTCCCACAGTGAGTAGACCGAGAAGTTGGGCTGATCTTCGCTTGCCTGGCCATAGTGGATGGAGTAGCTGCCTTCCCCCTTGGCCTGCGCCCCTTTGCCCATGCCGCGGTAGTTGCCATCCACATCCTGATGGACGATGGGGGCGATCTTGGTGTGGTAGAGGGCGGTGTAGAAGATCTCGTTTTGCTCCTTGCTGCCCCCCTCGATGGTGAAATTGAGGGCGTTGGCCCACTTCTCGCGGGCGTTGGCGCGGGCCTCGTCAAACGAAACATCCCCTTCGGCCTGGTAGTTGTTCCATGCGCCGGTGGCATCGACCGCCGATAGGGCAACTTTGGCGTTCAGTTGGGCTGAGCCGCCCTCTTCAAATTCGACGTAAGCGGTGACATCCGCTTTGGATTTGGCCTTGTGCTCGGCGCTCAAGCCCTCTACCGGCACACCACCAGCGAGGATGTAGACCCCTTTGATCTTCTTGTCGAAGGTCGCATGGAAGAAGATCTTCTGGTTTTTCGCCCAGCCGGAGAAGTGAGTCGCATCTCGCTCGCCGGTGATGGTGTAGCCATCTTCGCTGACGGTGAGTTTGTTGCGCAGCGAACTCGATCCCCAGTCGCTGTTGAGGATCGAGTTCAAATCGATCTTCAGCCGTTGGGGTTGCCCCTGCGGATAGGTGTAGCGGTGAAAGCCCACCCGCTCGGAGGCGGTCAGCTCGGCCTTGATGCCATTCTCGGCGATGCGCACCGCATAGTAGCCAGGCTCGGCCTGCTCGGATTTTTTGTCCATTTTGACCGAGATGGCTTTGCGGTAATCATCGCTTTGCTCGATGTATTTGGATTTATCTTCGGTAAAGGGCAGGAACAGAATATCCCCCAGCCCCCCCATGCCGGTGCCTGAGAGGTGGGTGTGGGAAAATCCGAACAGGGTATCTTTGTCAAAGTGATAGCCGGAGGAGGAGTGCCAGCCGATCAACTCGGTATCCGGCGAGAGTTGCACCATGCCCTCCGGTACCACAGGGCCGGGAAAGGTGTGACCGTTAAAGCCAGTGCCAACGAATGGGTTCACATATTGCAACACATTGGTTGGCGTTGGCTTTTGATCGTCGTTATTGTCGCTGCTGTTATCTGAATCGCAGCCGGATAACATGGCTACTGTGCTGGTCAGGGCAATGGCCAGAATATTTTTCTTGAACATATTGAGCGGCTCCATCGGGTAGAGGGTGAGCAGTCATGATCTATTTTTATGAGACCGGAGCGATCCCTGAGCAATATTGGTGCTCGATGGCATTGATCCCGGCGAGCACTATTATTCCCATGCCATCTGTTTCATCGACAGAGTAAAAAAGTGTCATTCACTAGACTTTTGTGGCAAGGCGTGCTGTTTGTGATCCGGGTATCATGTAATTGCGTGCGGTATATTTTTGAACATTTTTGTTAGTGAACAAAAAAGAGGCCCAAAGGAAGCTTTGGGCCTGAACATATATTGATAGTGCATGATGGTTATTTATTATCTGAGCGGATCGGTTTTTGCGCCGTCATGATAAATTTCAGTTCACCACCGGCACGAATATCGCTGTGATTGAATGTCAGGTTTTCCCCCAATGGTTTGCCATTGATGGTGACCGATTCCACATAGATATTTTGGGTGCCATTGTTTTCGGCGATCACGGTGAATTTTCCGCCATCGATATCCATGATCACCTTGTCAAACAGTGGCCGACCTATGGTGTAGACCGGGAGCCCCGGCGTGACCTGATAGAAGCCCAGCGCACTCATGATGTACCAGGCGGACATTTGCCCCACATCCTCATTGCCAATCAGCCCTGTGGTGGTCGGGTGGAAGAAGCTGCGCACCGCCTGATCCACATACTCCTGGGTTTTCCACGGCTCCTTGGTCCAGTTATAGAGATAGGGAACATGGTGATCCGGTTCGTTCCCCATCACGAACTGCCCGATATAGCCGGTCATATCCCCTTGCGAGGTATCAGCGTTGGAGTTGGCGGTGAAGAGGGCATCCAGATTCTTCCGGAATCCCTCCTCGCCCCCCATCACCTCTTTGAGCCCCTCGATATCGTGGGGAACAAACCAGCTCCACTGCCAGGTGTTGCCTTCGGTAAAGTCCTGCCCCCTGTGCTCGGCCCGATAGGGCCAGAAGATGTCATAACGGCTGCTGTCGTTGGTGTCACAGTTTTGTGGTGGTGTAACGGGATTGCCGTTTTTATCGATGGCGCAGGAGGGGTAATTGTTGACCCAGCTGCCATCGTAATTTTTGGGGCGCATAAAGCCGGTCGCGCCATAGTTGCCATATTGCGCCGGGTTGTAGTCAAAATAGGCGCGCCAGGTAGTCGCCCGGGCCAGATAGCGGTTCTCCGCGGATTTGTCGCCAGCCAGTCGGGCCAGCTGGGCGATGCACCAGTCATAGTAAGCATTCTCGACACCGTACGAGACGGATTCGTTGACCAGCTCATCGTACTTGTCCTGGGCCATGCCGCCCTCTTCCGGCTTGTATTTGACGTTGGCCGGAACATAGCCGTGCTGCTCGGCATACTGACCGTGGCGGGTCATCACGGTGAAGCGCTTGTCACCGTTCCAGGGATCCTGATAGGGCACCCAGGTTTTGGTCAGCGCGAGGTCAAAATTGGCGGAGACGTTGGCCGCCTGCAATGCCAGCTTTATCTCTTCCGGCGTGAATGCATCCGGATATTTGACGATGACATCGGCGATGATGGAGACCGCCGGGTAGCCGACCATCTCGCCGGTATAGTCGGAGTGCAGCTCCCATTTGGGCATGATGCCGCCGGTTTTATATTTGTTGAGCAGATCGTGCACATAGTCGATGGATCGCTCTTTTTCGATGATGGTCTTCAATGGGTGGGCGGCGCGGAAGGTGTCCCACATGGAGTAGACCGAATAGTTGGTAAAGCCCGGCTTGGCCTGATGCACCTTGCCATCCATTCCGCGATATTGACCATCCACATCCTGATAGACGAAGGGGGCGATGTAGGTGCGATAGAGCGAGGTATAAAACATCGTCTTGTCGGCATCGCTGCCACCCTCCAGGGTGAACTTATTGAGCACTTTCGCCCATGCCTGCTTGTTCTCCTGCACCACCTGATCGAAGCGGTAGCCATGTTCATCGGCGCGCAGGTTGGCCACGGCCCCCTCAATGCCGGTGCCCGAGATGGCCATCTTCATGGTGATGGGCCGTTCCCCTTTGGCAAAGTTGAGCTGGGTCACCACATCCCGTACCCGGGGTCTGGTTTCGCCATACCCGATGTAATCGGCCAACCCCACCTCGGCGTCGTTGCTCAATTTGCCATCGACATAGAGGATCTGATCCACAAACGGCTCGGAAAACTCGGCGTAGAAAAAGACCGTCTGCCACTGCCCCCACTCGTTGCTGGTTCTGGCTCCGGCAATGGCGTTGTCGCTCATCCGCTTGAAGTAAATATTGCGGGAGTGGTTACCGTACTGCTCCAGCAGCTCGTGCTGCAGATCAAGCTGGACTTTACGATCTTCACCCGCCGGATAGCTGTAACGGTGGAAGGCGACCCGCTGGGTGGCAGTGAGTTCGGCCTTGATGCCGGTCTCTACCAGATCCGCTTTGTAATAGCCCACCTCCGACAGCTCGCCAGGCTTGTTGATGGTGACCGGGTCGGTATTGTTGCCGGTGAAGGGCAAGAAGGCGAAATCATTGAGATCCCCCTTGCCTGCCCCCGAGATATGGGTGCTGCTGAAGCCGGAAAGCTTGGCCAGATGGTGGTGATAGTCGGAAGGGGATCCCTTGCCATTCCAGTTGGCCGGATTCCAGTTGTCCGGGCCCGGCTGGATCATCCCTTCCGGCATGACAGGGGCCGGATTGACATTGCCCAGCCCATCGGTGCCGATCAGCGGATCGACATATTGCAGCACCTGCAGGGCATTATCGGGGCGGCCATTGTCAGTAGTCTCATCGTTTGTGTTGCAGCCATAGAGGCCAAGCAGGGCTGTCACCATGATGGCCAGCTTGTGGGGTTTGAACATTGTTGTTCCTCAAATTCCGGAGATGAAAAAGCGGCAAGCCGGGTGGCTTGCCGCTTGTAGAGTTACGGGGTCGGTTGCTGGTTGGTCATCACAAAACGCAGCTCACCACCGGGACGGATCTCGCTGTGGGCGAAGGTGTTGTACTGGTTGAGTGGCTTGCCATTGATGGTGACCTCTTTGACATAGAGGTTGTCCGGGCTGTTGTTCTGCGCTACCACGTTGAACTGACCGTCGGGCAGGTTGATGGTGACCTTGTCAAAGATGGGACGACCGATGGTGTAGGTCGGGTCGCCCGGGGAGATTTGATAGAAGCCCATGGCACTCATGATGTACCAGGCCGACATCTGGCCGACGTCTTCATTGCCGATCAGGCCATCCGGGGTGGTTTTGTAGAACTCCTTATAGACCCGGTCGAGGTACTCCTGCGCTTTCCAGGGCTGGGCGGTGCGATTGTAGAGATAGATGACGTGGTGTGAGGGCTCGTTGCCATGAATGTACTGCCCGATGTAACCGGTCATGTCCTGATGTGCTTCGCCCCCGTTGGGGTCGGCGTTGAACAGGTTGTCGAGCTTGTCGTTCAGTCCCTGCTGGCCACCCATGATCTCGGTCAGCTTGTCGAGATCCTGCATGAAGGACCACTGCCACTGCCAGGCATTGCCCTCGGTGTAGTAGAAGGCATCCGACTTGTAGGGATCGAAATCGGCTGGCGCGTATTTCAGGGCGCACGGGTCACCGTTTTTCAGCTCGGTCGGTACGAAGAAGCCTTTGCCATCGGCATTGCCAGCCTGGGGATCCCAATGTTTGAGCGAGTTGTAGGATCGTGCCTTGAACTCCTGATAGGTAGTCATGTCGCCCGCGGCTTTCGCCATCTCGGCGATGGTCCAGTCGTAGAAAGAGAACTCCAGCGAGTAGGAGACAGAGTTCCAGTTGGGATAACGGACGCACTGCTCTTTCTCGTGATAGCTGAGCTGACCGGCCATCAGCGAGCTCAGGATGTCGTCATGGATCTGCGGGTAATCGGCAGGCCGGTAGTGGGCCGATTTGACCGAGGCTTCCAGTGCCTCTTGCGCATCGATCAGCCCCTTGGTCACCGCATCGGCAAGGATGGCCGCCGAGGGGTAGCCAATCATGGTGCCGGTTTCCGAGCCGTGGCCTTCCCATTTGGGCAGCAGGCCGAACTCCACGTTGGATTTGCGGATCAGATCCTTGGCGTAGAGAGTCGCCTGTGGCGGGTCCATGATGGTCCACATGGGGTGAACGGCGCGGAAGGTATCCCAGGTCGAGTAGATGGAGTAGTTGGGGGTATCGCCAGGTTGCAGGGTGCGCAGGGTGCCTTGCATATCAAGATACTTGCCATCCACATCGTAGAGCTCGATAGGGGCGATCATCATGTGGTAGAAAGCGGTGTAGAAATTGGTCTTCTCGGTTTCCGTCCCCCCTTCGGTTTTGAGTGTTGCCAGCTTTTCGGCCCACGCGTATTCGGCGTCTGACTTCACCTTGGCAAAATCAAAGGAGGGGGCTTCCGCTTCCAGATTCTTCTGTGCTCCTTGCCAGCTCACCGCCGAGATACCGACCCGGATCTCGAGCGGTTGGTCACCCTGGCCAAAATTGAGGTAGGCGGTCAGGTCATCCCCTTGATAGACGCTGTTGGGGCGCATCTCCCGGGTCGGCATCTTGTCCTG
Organism: Aeromonas sp. 603607; assembly: GCF_049171595.1. Classification (NCBI taxonomy): domain Bacteria; kingdom Pseudomonadati; phylum Pseudomonadota; class Gammaproteobacteria; order Aeromonadales; family Aeromonadaceae; genus Aeromonas; species Aeromonas sp. 603607. Next base: position 46,992 of record NZ_JAAKOV010000016.1, on the reverse strand, counting down.
CTCGCCCAGCATGGCCCTGGCCACAGGTTGGTTGAATTTGGCGTAGAAGAAGATGTTCTGGCCCTGATGGTTCTGTCCCTGGAACCAGCCAGTGGAGGTTTTGCGGCCACGCAGGGTGTACTCATCCACCACTTCGATTTTGTTTTTCAGCGATTGGCCGTTGTTGTTCTGCAGGGTATGGCCCAGATCGAATTTCACATTGCGATCAGCCCCCTTGGCAAAGGTGTATTTGTGCAAACCGACCCGTTTGGTGGTGGTCAGCTCAACTTCAATCTCCCCCTTGTTCAGTCTGGTTTTGTAATAACCGGCGCTGGCGTGCTCATTGGTTTTGTCAAAGGCGTTTATCTGGGCGTCGGCCATCTCGGCGTAGGGCAGTACCAGAATGTCGCCCAGATCGGTGGCGCCGGTGCCGGAGAGATGGGTATGGGAGAAGCCGTAGAGCGGAACATCGGTTGCGACGATCTCGCCCGTGAGGTAATTGGAAGAGTCCCAGTAGCCGGAGGCTGAGTGCCAGGGGTTGAGTCCGCTCTCGTGATCGGTATTGGAGCCAATAAAGGTATCCGGCGAGAGTTGCACCATGCCAGCCGGGCGGGTGGCGCCGGGGAAGGTGTGGCCTGATGCGGCGGTGCCTATCATGGGGTCAACGTATTTCAGTACCGACAGATCGACAACCGGAGTTACCGGTTTCTCGATAGCGGTAGACTCGCTCTCACTGTTGCAACCGGCGATGCCACCGGTCAGTGCGGCAATCACCGCAAGAGAAAGAAGATTGCACTTGAACATGGTCATTCCATTTTTGAGTAGTGATGGGGGAGGAAGTCCTCCCCCGAACAGGTGATTAACGGGAACCGGCAGGCAGGTCGCCTTCGTGCAGGAAGGTGCCGATACCTTGCGCGGGCGGCAGATCTTCCGGCTGGCTGCCCCAATTCTGGTTGGGGCTATCGCCCATCACGAATTCAAGCTTGCCGCCACTGAGGATTTCCTCATGGGTGAGGTAGCTGCGATTGAACTCGCTGCCATTGAGGCGAGCGGACTGGATGTAGATGTTGTCGCGGCTGACATTCTGGGCCGTGACGGTGAACTGTTTGCCCGCACCCACATCGAGCGAGGCGGTTTCGAACATGGGGGTGCCAATCTCGTAGATGCCGGAGGAGGCATTGACCGGGAAGAAGCCCAGCGCCCGGAACACGAACCAGGCAGAGAGGGTGCCAAAGTCATCGTTGCCACAGATGCCGTCAGGGGTGTTCTTGTAGCAGACGTTGGTGGCTGCCACGATGGCGGCCTGTCCCTTCCAGGGCTGTCCTACGTAGTTGTAGAGGTAGGGCACATGGATATCGGGCTCGTTGCCCTGCACATGCTGTCCCACGTTGCCGGTGTTGAATACCGGGAACTGGTTGTCGCCAGCGTTGCGATCCGGATAGGTACTCCAATACTCGTCCAGCCGTTTGGCAAACAGTTCGCCCCGTTTGGCCTGAGGATTCTGGGTCTGGTCGAAGCGGGTCATCAGATCGACCAGGCCATGAATGTCATGTTGAACGCTGAAGGCGTATTGCCAGCCGTTGGACTCGGCGAATGACCAGTTGAACATGTCGGGGCGCCAATCCTTGCCCACTGCCCGGCCGGTTTTCGGGTCTACCCAACCGGCATCAATGAAGTTGCCAGCGTAGTCGCGGGCCTTGAACCACCCCTTGTACTGCTTGCCGCCAAAGTCAAACTGCGCCTGCCAGTTCTTGGATCGATCGGCAAACTCCTGATAGCGGGGGTCACTTTCGCCAAATACTGCCTTGATCGATTGGGCGATCGCCCAGTCATTCATGGAGTACTCCAGCGAGTAGGATGAGGTCCAGGCATCCTTGAAGGGGGAGTGAGATTCCCAGTCATTGCCCGGCGGTGTGTCATGCAACTGGGCAGGTACATAGCCTTGCTGCTCGTACTCCTTGATCCAGGCGACCCCCTGGCTGGTGGCTGCGCGGGCGTCGGTGATCATGGCGGTCACCAGTCGCTCCTTGATCTCCTGACGTTCCGCATCGCTGAAGCCCAGCGCGATCATCCGTCTGTCCAGCGAGCCTTTGGAGAGCACGTCGTGGATCACCGGCGTGGAGTGCATCCCCATCATCATGCCGGTCTCGTTACCCTTGAAGGTCCACTCCGGCAATCTGCCCTTGCGCAGGTTGCCCAGATCGTCCATCCACTCCTCCTCGGCGTAGGAGAGCATGGAGAGCACCACATCGGCGAGGCGATCCGGCTCCAGCAGTGACGAGAGGGGTTGTACTGCGCGGTAGGTGTCCCACAGGGAGAAGGTGTCGTAACGGGTAAAGTCCGCTTTGCCATCCCGGTTGGCATCGGCGGTGCGAACCGACTCCTTGAGGGTATCGATCTGCTCGCCCCACGGTGTGTTGCCATCCGGATAGGCGTTGCGCCCCTGATGCACCTGGCGGTAGCGTCCGTCCAGATCAGAGTGAATGGTCTGGCCCAGATAGGTGTGGTAGAGCGCGGTATAGAAGGTCTGTTTGTACTCCTCATCCCCACTGACCCGGATCTTGCCCAGCTCCTTTTCCCATTTTTTGGTCGCAGCCTGACGGACATCGTCAAACGACATATTGGCCACTTCGGTCATGTTGAGTGAGGCGCCAGCGTTGCCATCCCGGCCGATCTCGACGTTGGAGAGGGCTACCTTGGCCTCGACAGTCAAGCCCGCCGCTGCGGTATCAAATTCCACATAGGCACGCGCGTACTGATATTTGCCACGGGTCTCGTTGCCGATCTCGGTGGTGCCTTCCGGCAGGTCCAGATAGCGGTTCTGGTCTTTGTCAAAGTAGGCGAAGCGGATGTTTTTGATGGGCTGGTCGAACTCCATCACGAAGAACTCTTTCTGGCTGGGGGCCCAGCCGTCAGAGAAGCGATGGCCCTCGATCCGGTTGTGGGTTTTGTCCCATTTCAGATAGGAGTCGGAGGTGTAGTCCCAGTTGACCTTGAAGCCGAGGTTGACCACGATTTCCGATTTTTTATCTTGCGGGAAGGTGTAGCGATGAACCCCCACCCGATCCGAGGCGGTCAGCTCGGCCTTGATCCCGTAATCCTTCAGATTGACCTTGTAGTAGCCCGCCGTTGCCTCTTCATCCTTGTGGCTGTAGCGGGAGGCCTCCAGATTCAGTGAGGCCGACCCCTCGTTCAGCATGAAATTGGAGCGTGAGTTGATCGGCATCACCAGAATATCGTTGAGATCTCCAGCTCCGGCCCCCGAGAGGTGAGTGTGGGAAAACCCGGCGAGGCGGTTGTCGTGGTAGTAATAGCCGGAGATATATTCCCAGCCATTGGCCCCATTATTGGGCGACAGTTGCACCATGCCATGCGGGGTAGTGGCACCAGGATAGGTGTTGCCCAAATTACCTGTGCCGATGAACGGATTGACGTAACGGGAGACGTTCGTCTCTTTATTGTTATCGACAGCGGTATCCGAGTCATTTTGACAACCGGATATACCAACCAGGCCAGCCAGTACGGCACACGCGAGCAGGGAACGTTTCAGTTTCATATTTGTCGCCACAGGTTAATGAAAGTAGGGTATCGAACGTATAAAAACAGATAATGCAGAATGCCGGGCCAGCCAATGAATATCTGCCGGATGAGAGAGCCATCTGCATGTATTACCCCGACTGTCACTGGATATAGAGGGTGACGGGGGGAATATCAGCCAGATAAAATGGATAGTGAAAACGTTCTGGCCATACAGGCGGAAAAATAAATGCGCAGGAAAATAACAGGCACCTATAGCCTGATTTAAAAAATCGCCCCTTACACTTATGAAATAAGTGGCTGAGCTGTGTTACATCTGGAGTATATAAATGCTCTTAAATGTTTTTCCTGCTGCCTGTAAATTAACGGTTTCTATTATTTCGTTGATTAATATCCTGGGACAGAGGAAAAAAATGGCATTAACTGGATTTTTATGACGTGTGGGGAAGGGTGTGAGCTGGCTCGCATAACTGCAGGGTGGCGTGACCAGGGAGGCTAAATGATATTAATCATTATAATTCAGCGTGTTATTCTTCGATGTTGAGTTAAATGACCGATTTTGTGAGTCGTACCGGGCTCTACATGGTCAGATGAGCTGAAAAAAAGGGCCCTGCTGGGCCCTTTGAACAGAGAGTGATGAGCCGATGGCCCACCAGGATCAGCGGTTGCTGGCGCGGGCAAAACGCCCTTCAGCCGTCACGCGATAATCGCCGGTGCTGGCGGGTACAAATGCAGATTGCCCTATGGTCAGTGTCAGACGCTCACCATCCTGGCCAATGAGGGTGATGGGCCCATCGATGGCGAACAGGATCTCGGCATTGCCGGTGGTGAGGGCATGTTCGCCTGCGCCATATACGCTGAAGGTGAAATCCGGTACCGGCACGTCGAAGTGCTGTACTGTGCCTTCCATGCGAGGGGTGAGCAGGATCTGGTCGTCCGGTTTGGCGACACAGCGGGTGCAGGCCAGCAGCTCCGGCACATCCATGTATTTGGGGGTCAAACCGGCACGCAGCACGTTGTCGGAGTTGGCCATGATCTCGAGGCCAGTGCCGTGGATGTAGGCGTGGGGGGTCTGGGCATCAAGGAACATCGCCTGACCCGGCTCAAGTGTCACCACGTTGAGCAGCAACGGCGAGAAGAGCCCCACATCCCCCGGGTACTGGTTGGCCAGCTTGCTGATGGTGGCGAAAGTCTCTTCATCCTGATGGGCGGCGGCATAGGCCAGCAGGCGAGCCAGCGCCTCGTCCTTGCGATCACCGCTGAGGATCAGCAACTGGTGGAAGAAGTGCCGCAGGCCAGCTTCATCCTGTGACTGGCGAAGCGCCGCGGTCAGGTCGACCAGGGCGGGCAGCGCCATGCGATCGAACAGGGCCAGGATGGCCGGGATGGCGCGAAAGCCGTTCATCGCCTGATAGCGGGTGAGGGCAAAGACCAGCTCCGGCTTGTGGTTCGGATCCTTGTAGTTGCGGTTGCTCGCCTTGATATCGATGCCTGCGGCCTCTTCTCTGGCAAAACCGGCTTCGGCCTGTGCCTTGCTCGGATGTACCTGAATGGAGAGGGCTTGCTCGGCGCAGAGCACCTTGAACAGGAAGGGGAGTGAGCCGAAACGAGCCTGGGTAGCTTCGCCCAGCATGGCGACGGGGTTGGCGTCAATCAGGCTGGAAAGCTTCACGGTCTCGCCTGCCAGGGTCACTTCGGAGCAGCCATTGGGGTGAGCGCCCATCCACAGTTCAGCTTGTGGTTTGCCTTCGGGATTTTTGATGCCAAACAGCGTGGTCAGGGAGTCACGACTGCCCCAGACATAATCCTGGATCGGGTTGCACATTAGAAAAAACGGCGGGTAGCTCATGGATGGCTCCTTGTATCAGAACGATTTTTTGGGAATTTCAGTCTGGCGCGGACTATAGCATGGCAGGGGCAGCGCACCGCAATCGGTTGCTCTCTGCATCTTGATCAGGATCATTCATGAGTATCATCTTTACCCAGCTGTTGGACGGCTTTCTAAGTGAGGGGGGAGGCTTTGAGAAGGTGTTGTTTGCCTCTGACAAAGGGGTGCCTCCCTGCTTCAGTTATCAGGTCAATTTTCCGCGTCTCGAGCTGGTATTCAGTGGCCACTATCTCAACCAGATCTGGTCCCCGGAAGGGGATGTGCAGTCGGTACAGATGGGGCCGCGGGAGGCGATGTACATTCCCCCCAACGGCTGGAACAAGCCGGATTGGGACAATGACTGTTCCGTGCTCAGCCTGTTGTTCGGCAAGCGTCAGATAGGGTTCAGTCTGGTGAGCAAGCACAAGGGAGACACCGGCTTCTTCGATGTGCAGAAGCACAGTATTCAGGCCGGTGCCGGACGGGCGCTCGATCATATCCTGCTCTCCCTCAACACCCTTGCGCAGGAGCCGATAAGGGCACCGATGGACAATCACCTGCTGCAGGCGCTGCTAAGTTATTCACGGCAGTTGCTGGTGGAGTCGGAGAGCGGTCGTCCTCGTGGCTCCGATCTTTTTCACGGCATCTGCATCTACATTCAGGAAAATTTCCACCGCCCCATCAGTCGCGAATGCATCGCCGCCCGCTTCAATCTCTCCCCCAGCCACCTCTCACGCCTGTTCCGCCAGCAGGGGCACATGCGGCTAGCGGACTACATCAGCTGGGTGCGGCTGGAGCGGGCCAAGTTCATGCTGAAAAAGTATCGCTTCCGTCTCGAAGAGGTTGCCAATCGCTGCGGGTTTACCGACGTGAACTACTTCTGCCGGGTGTTCAAACAGAAGACCGGCTTGACCCCTTCCCAGTACCGTTCCCTGAGTCAGCCGCAGGCGGCGGCCAGCGAGCTGGAGGGATAACGGGGCGGGGTCGGCAAGGCGTTGTGACGGTGCACTGGCGGGTGGCTACCTCTTTGGTCTGACATGCTTTCTTGTCGTTTTATTATGAAAATGAATGGGCTAAGATGGCCGCGCGCAACAAACAAGTTGATAACAAACGGAAGTTAGGAGATGCCGATGGAAAGCAAAGTAGTAATCCCGACCCAGGGTCAGAAAATCACAGTCGATGCCAACGGCAAGCTGCAGGTTCCCAACCATCCGATCATTCCGTTTATTGAAGGGGATGGCATCGGTGTTGACGTAACCCCTGCCATGTTGAATGTGGTGAATGCTGCGGTCGAGAAAGCCTACAAGGGCGAGCGCAAGATCGCCTGGATGGAGATCTACACCGGCGAGAAATCGACTCATGTCTATGGCGAAGGTGCCTGGCTGCCGGCCGAAACCCTGGATTTCATTCGTGAATATTGCGTGGCCATCAAGGGCCCGCTGACTACTCCGGTCGGTGGCGGTATTCGCTCTCTCAACGTAGCCCTGCGTCAGGAGCTGGATCTCTACATCTGCCTGCGTCCGGTACGTTACTACGACGGCACCCCGAGCCCGGTGAAACGTCCTGATCTGACCGACATGGTGATCTTCCGCGAAAACGCCGAAGACATCTACGCCGGCATCGAATGGAAGGCCGACAGTGCCGAAGCGAACAAGGTGATCGCCTTCCTGCAAAACGAGATGGGCGTGAAGAAAATTCGTTTCCCCGAATCCTGCGGGATCGGCATCAAGCCGATGTCCAAGGCCGGTACCGAGCGTCTGGTTCGTGCCGCCATCGAGTATGCCATCGACAACGATCGTGACTCCGTGACTCTGGTGCACAAGGGCAACATCATGAAGTTCACCGAAGGTGCCTTCAAGGATTGGGGTTATGCCCTGGCCCAGAACGAGTACGGTGCCAAACTGATTGACGGCGGCCCCTGGTGCTCCTTCAAGAACCCGAAAACCGGCAAGACCATCGTCATCAAGGATGTCATCGCCGACGCCTTCCTGCAGCAGATCCTGCTGCGTCCGGCCGAGTATGACGTCATCGCCTGTATGAACCTCAACGGTGACTACATCTCCGATGCGCTGGCTGCTCAGGTGGGCGGTATCGGTATCGCGCCGGGTGCCAACATCGGTGATGGCGTGGCTCTGTTCGAGGCAACTCACGGTACTGCACCGAAATATGCCGGTCAGGACAAGGTCAACCCGGGCTCGCTGATCCTCTCCGCCGAGATGATGCTGCGCCACATGGGCTGGGTCGAAGCGGCCGATCTCATCATCAAGGGGATGGAAGCGGCGATCCGCAACAAGACCGTCACCTATGACTTCGAGCGTCTGATGGAAGGGGCCACCCTGCGCTCCTGTTCCCAGTTTGCTCAGGACATGATCGACCAGATGTAATCTGCTGCTTGCCAGAGACGCAAAACCGGCGCCATGTGCGCCGGTTTTTTTATCGCGAAAGAGTGCAGGGGCTTATTGCGCCTGCTCTACGTGTTGCTGATAGCGTTGCTGCCATTTGCTGGTTTCTGCTTCATCACCCTGGGCCTTCCAGAAGGCGCAGATGGTGTTGGCAAGTTCCGAAGCCATCGCGTGATCTCCGTCACGTCGGCTCATCAGATAATCTCCCAGCCAGCTTTGATATTGTTTCATTACCCGATCTCCTTATCTCATGTGCCCTTGAAGGTGCCCACCTTGACGGGAGCCTGTCGGCTCATCTTGGGGGGAACATCATCAGGCATGATGGTGCAAAGTCACGACCCGGGCAGAGAGCCCGATGGGCAATCTGGCGGCGAACGTGACGCGAGATGTCAAAAAATGAGCGCCATTTTAGCACAAACTGACCAACTTGGGGAAATTGTCGCCATGGATTGCGACAGAACTGCCCATCCCCTTGTTCTCAAAACAGAAAACCCGCCGTGAGGGCACGCTTGGTTTGGATGAAACCCGGGGAAACAGGGTGGGGAACCCTGTTGTGTCCGGTTGCATCGACGAGCTCGACACTTGGTTCTGGATGAGCACTGTCATGGACTCAAGAAATGGTAGAGGGGGACATGCAAAAGGGCGTTATGCGGGAACTGGCTATGCGCGAAGCAATAGGGGGCAGCCTTGCTGCCAACAGATGGCTGGCAGCAAGGTGACGGTCGGGATCAGGTGGTCTTTTCCAGATGGTTCTGGTAAATCTGCTGCCACTTGTCCAGTTCGGTTTCATCTCCCTGTTGTTGCCAGAACTCGCAGATGGAACTCGCCATCTCGCATGCCATGGCGTGGTCGCCGTCACGGCGACTCATCAGGTATTGCCCCAGCCAGTTTTGATACTGTTTCATTGGATGATCTCCTTATCTATTTAACCCTTGATACTGCTGCTGTGAGCCACCCGTCCGGCAGTGCTGTCACAGCCACTTTCGCTGCTTCGCTTATTGTCAATCAGGACAGATAGCGTATGAGAAAAGCGCGAAAGTGCTAAAAATTGGCCACCACCTTATCACAAAATGGTATGAAAGGCAGGTTTTGGGGCCAATTGAGTTTTCAGTGCAGGGGATTATCTCGACCTGGCGACCGGGATTGACGGAGTCCAGCAGTATAACGGGCAGGTGTTTGAACCTTTACTGGGTTACCCGACGGGCTTGCCAATAGCGGCTGTTCCAGTAGACATTGTCGAGTCTCGAACGGATTACACCCTTGCTCGTGGAGGCGTGGATAAACTCGCCGGCACCGGTATAGACCCCCACATGGTACTGCTGCCAGCCGGTTTTGAAGAAGACCAGATCCCCGTGTTGCAGCCGGTAGCGATCCACCGGTTTGCCGATACTGGCCTGGGATTCGGTGGTTCTTGGCAAGTTGACTCCCAGCACCTGATTGTAGGCGAGCTGGGTGAAGGCGGAGCAGTCGAGTCCGGCGCGGTTGGTGCCGCCCATCCGGTAGGGGACGCCACGCCACTGCTGGTAGAAACCGTCAAAGGCACTGCTCTGCTGGCGGGGCGGCGGTGGCTCTGGCGTGCTGGAGCAGGCGGCCAGCAGCAGGGTCAGCAGGGATAGCATCAGCTTGCGGTACATCGGAGAGCTCTCCACAACGGGGTCTACCAATAGAGACGTCTGTTAACCGCCACCCCGGACAGAATATGGTGACGGCCGCCAGTGGCGTGACAACTTTTCCATCATAAACAGGGATCTGGCTTGATACCTAGTCCCGAAAGGAGAAAATGCGGCAAGTGAGCGAAAAACGCCAGCCTGCGGCTGGCATTCAGGGTCAGTGGGCGGGATTGATCAGTGGGGTAAGCAATTCGGCCAGCTTATAGAAGGTTTGCACCCGGGTGGTACTGGGACGCCAAACCATGCCGATCTCGCGATAGGATTTTTCCCCCGGCAGGGGAATGGCGACCAGATCCGAATTGGCAAGAATGCCGGCGTCGATGGCCATCTGAGGCAGGAAGGTAGTGCCAAGTCCCGCCTCGACCATCTGCACCAGAGTGTGCAGGCTGGTGGCGGCAAAGGGATTGATCTTGCTCTTGTCCCGCAGACGGCAAGCGCTCACTGCGTGCTCGGTGAGGCAGTGCTCCCGCTCCAGCAGGAAGATGCTCTGGTTTGGCAGCTCCTTGTAGTCGAACGGGGTGTGCAGACCGGCCGCCATGCTGGCGGGCATCACCATGTGGAACGGATCCTGGCCGACGGTCTTGCAGTGAAAACCACCGATCTCGATGGGGAGAGCGAGGATCAGCAAGTCGAGCTGACCCTGTTCCAGCTGCTTAAGCAGATTGCTGGTGGTGTCTTCCCGCAGTAACAATTCGAGGTCAGGATAGGTTTTGCTGCATACTTTCAGCAGTTTGCTGAGCAGGAAGGGGGCGATGGTGGGAATACAGCCCAGACGCACGGTCCCCTGCATCACACCACCCTGGTGTTGACCTAGTTCCATCAGATCTCGCGCATCGGAGAGCAAATTGCGAGCGCGCTCGACGATTTCCATGCCGACCGGGGTCATAATGAAGCTCTTGTGGTCCCGCTCCACCAGTTGCAGGTTCATCATCTCTTCCAGCGTCTGGATCCCGGTACTCAGGGTCGACTGGCTGACATGACAGGCCTTGGCGGCGCGGTTGAAGTTCTTGTGCTCGTCGAGAGCGACCAGATATTGCAGCTGTTTGAGGCTGGGCCAACGTTGCATAGGAAAATCCGATTAATGCTATCTATTTAATTTGATTTAACTAATCTACCACCGGGTCTATAATTTGTCGCTTGAATTAGACGGACTAGGCTCTTGGTAGCCCAATCCTGACTGGATTGTTCACTTCACTTAAAGAGGAATTGAATATGGTATTGGTAGGCCGTCCCGCACCCGATTTTACCGCCGCAGCCGTTCTGGGTAATGGCGAGATCGTTGATTCGTTCACCCTCTCATCCCACATCAAAGGCAAGGCAGCCGTCCTGTTCTTCTATCCGCTCGACTTCACCTTCGTCTGCCCGTCCGAGCTGATTGCTTTCGATCACCGTCTGGAAGAGTTCAACAAGCGTGGCGTGGAAGTGATCGGTGTTTCCATCGATTCCGAGTTCTCTCACAACGCCTGGCGCAACACCAAGATCGAAGACGGTGGCATCGGCCCAGTCAAGTACCCCTTGGTTGCCGACATCAAGCACGAGATCTGCAAAGCCTATGATGTCGAGCACCCGGAAGCCGGTGTGGCGTTCCGTGGCTCCTTCCTGATCGACAAAAACGGTGTTGTTCGTCACCAGGTAGTCAACGATCTGCCGCTGGGTCGCAACATCGACGAGATGCTGCGCATGGTGGATGCCCTGCAGTTCCACGAAGAGCACGGCGAAGTGTGCCCGGCTCAGTGGGAGAAAGGCAAGAAAGGCATGACCGCCTCCCCGGATGGCGTTGCCAAGTATCTGTCCGAGAACGCTGCTTCCCTGTAATCGGGTCTGCGTGCCGGATAGTGAAAAACCGATGCCCAGGCATCGGTTTTTTTATGGCCGTTGTTTGGCTGTCTGGTTCTGTCCCATTGCTCGGCAGGATTGTCGTTGCCGGCAGCGCGCCGATAAACGGCAGTCATAAAAAAGCGCGCCCTTTGGCGCGCTTTTGACATGGGGGGCGGGACTACTCGTCAAAGATACCGAAGTGTTCTTTGGCAAAGTTGACCCGCTGCGCCACGCTCATCTTGACCTGTCCCAGCTTCTCGATGGTCTTGAGGTTGGGCACCAGGCCACGACCGTTGGCGATTTGAATGGCCAGACCCGGGCGGGCGTTGAGCTCCAGCAGCATGGGGCCGCGGAACTTGTCCAGCACCATGTCGGTACCGATATAGCCCAGACCAGACATCTCGTAACAGGAGGCGGCCAGGGTGAGCAGGGTATCCCAGTGGGGTACCTTGAGCTCATAGAGGTCGAGGCCGGTATCCGGGTGGTGTCGCAGCGGATTGCCAAACTGCACCGCCCGCAGCGCGCGGCCGGTACGCAGGCACAGACCCACCCCAACGGCGCCCTGGTGCAGGTTCGCCTTGCCATCGGAGGCCGAGGTGGAGAGGCGCATCATCGCCATCACCGGGAAGCCTTTGAAGATGATCACCCGGGCATCGGGCACCCCTTCGAACGAGTAGCCGTCGAATACGTCATCGAAGTTGATAAGGCCTTCGACCAGCGCTACGTCTGGCTTGCCACCAAGCGAATAGAGCCCCGCCAGAATGTTGGAGACATGGCGCTCCAGATCCTGGCCGTTGCAGGCGCTGCCGTTGGGTTTGTAGAAGAGACCATCTTCCTGACGGAGGATCACTAGGATCCCCTTGCCGCCAGAGCCACGGGCCGGCTTGATGCAGAAGCCCGGCCAATCTTTCACCAGCTCGGTGATGCGACCTACATCGTGCTGGGCACGGATGGTGCCGATCAGCTCAGGCACCGTCACGCCTGCATCCAGCGCAATTTGCTTGGTCTGCAGCTTGTCATCCACCAGCGGATAGAGGCTGCGCGGATTGTAGCGGCTGATGTAGGAGTGGTTGCGCTTGTTCATGCCGAGGATGCCTGATTGGGACAGGCTCCACGGGGTGGTGTATTTTTCCCAGAACCACATCGGTTACTTGTCCTTACCCGGGGTGACGCCAGATTTCATCTCGTCCACCAGCGGCTTGAAGCGCTTCAGTTCGCTCAGCTTGTAGCCGGTGTAGTTACCCATCAACAGCACGGTCGCCATCAGCACCAGCTGCAGGCCGAGGAAGTTGAAGGTGAGGTGACGAATGAGCTCGTTATCCATGGCCAGATAGGCGATGACGGCAACCAGCAGAGAGCCACCACCCTGGCGGAACACCTCTTTCGGGCCCTCTTCTTCCCACAGGATGGACATCCGTTCGATGGTCCAGGAGAGGATGATCATCGGGAAGAAGGTGATCTTCATGCCGTCGGTCAGCCCCAGCTTGAAGGCGAACGCGGAGAAGATACCGATCATCGAGATAACCATGATGATGATGGCCGATATTCGGGCGACCAGCAGCAGGTTGAGCCGTGACAGATAGGAGCGGATCACCAGACCTGTGCCGACGATCAGCAGGAAGCCGATGAGGCCGGTGACCAGTGAGGTCTGGATAAAGGCGACCGCGATCAGCACCGGCATAAAGGTACCGGAGGTCTTGATCCCCACCAGAACCCGCAGGAATACCACCATCAGCACGCCAATCGGGATCAGCAGCAAGCCCTTGAACAGGGTCTGCTCTTCCAGCGGCAGGCTGTGGATGGAGAAGTTCATCATCTCTGATTTTTCGAACTTCTGCGCCAGTGCCACGCTGACCGGCTGTTCCTGTTCGATCATCGAGAAGCTGACCCGGGAGTTGTGACCACCGGTCACGTCCAGCAGGGCGCCGGAGTTGTATTCCCACAGCAGCAGGTTGGCCGGACGACCCTGTTCACCGGTTTGCGGGTTGAACAGCTTGTAGTCGGTCGGGCTGTTGAATACCTGCAGGTAATCCACCAGCTCCTGACGACGGCGGCCATCTTCCAGATTCAGGGCATGCACCACGCGGGTGGGGACGTCAGCATTGTTGAGCAGCTCGGCGATCAGGTTGGCGCGGCTCTTGTGCTTTTTCAGCAGCTCGGCGTTCTGCTCCTGCTTCTCGATCTCCTTGATGATCTCGCGCGTCAGGGTGTAGCCGTCGGCGGAGCGCTCCTGCGCCCGCTCGAGGATCTGCTTCATCGCGGTGGCATAAGGCTCACTCTCGATCTGCTTCTCGATGGCAGGCGGCTGCGGATTGGCGGCCGGTTTGGCATGGGCATCCGCCATCATGTCGACGCGGTAGTAGAGCTCCTGACGGCCGGAGGCGGTGCGGATGGACCACTCGGCGCGGGCATCGCCATCTTTCTCGACAAAGGAGAGGCCGTAGCCGGGGCTGGCGGCGTTCTCGTTCATCAGGGTGAAACCGGGCTGGGTGCCCGGGATGGCCAGAGAGGCGATCACCGGCTCACCGGTCGCCTCAAACTCCAGCTTGGCTTCGATGGACCAGATCTGGCGCTTTTCACCGGGCGTCAGCGGCACATCCAACGCGATATGGTGATAGATCGTCATCCCCAGGCCGACAATGTACAGCAGGGCTACCAGCAAATAGAACGGCTTACGGGAAACCATGGATTATTTCACATCCTTGAGCTTGGGTTTGGGTTGGATATATTCGCGGGCCACATCAACCACGGCGATGTCTTTCAAAAATTCGCGACCCAGCAGCACAGGGAAGGTCATGTCGCTACGGTCTTTCAGGGTAAATTCGGCTTTCTCGGTCATGTCGCCAATGCGCACGGCCAGACGCACTACCGGACGGCGGTCCAGATCGTCGGCAGAGGCCTGACGCACCCGCACATGGCGCACCAGCGGCGCTTCGATCTGGATCTTGTCGTCCACTTCCTGATGGCTCAGGAAGAAGCGCACCCAGTTTTTGCCGTTGCGCTCGAAAATGGTGATCTCCTGCGCACTGATGGAGGAGGTGGTCGCACCGGTATCGACCCGCGCCTGGAAGGCGTCGTTGGCCGCATCAACCCAGATCCACTCGGCTTCACCGACCATCAGCTTGCCATCGATGGTGTGACCCTGATTGGGGGCCGGGCACTTCTCGGTGGGGATGGCCATCGGCTTGGGCGGCTCGGAGGGGAGGGTGGCGAGCTTGTGGTCTACTTGCTTGACGGACTCTTTCATATTGGTGACATCTGTGTTGAGCTGAACCAGCAGGTGCTGTTGCTGCACATACTGCTTCTGTTGCTGTTCCATGGATGTTTGCAGGCGCTGCTCGCTCTGGCTCAGCTCGCTACGAAGCTCGGCCAGCGTCAGGGCAGGAACCTGAGGCGCTTTTTCCATATTGACACACCCGCCGAGACTAAGCAGGGAGAGCAGGGTCATTCCTTTTAATTTGCTTTTCATGTCATTCATTTAACTGTGCTTCCTGGAATTGGGTCAGTGTAACTTCCACAGCCGCCATCGGCTAGTCTTTGGCCTTTCTGGCAATCAGTACGGCACGTTTCGGTGCCGGATGTCCTTCTACCGTGAGTGCCGGATTGTCTGGGTCCAGATAGTCACTCAGGGATTCATTAATCATCCAGTCGGTACGACGCTGTTCGTCGGTGCTGGTCATATTTTCATCGACAATCCGCACGTCGGTGAAGCCGCAACGCTCGACCCACAGCTTGAGGGCGCGGCTTGAGGGAATAAACCAGACGTTGCGCATCTTGCCGTAGCGGTCGGTGGGCATCAGCACGTCGTTGACCCCGCCGTCAATCACCAGCGTTTCCAGCACCAGCTCGCCATCGTCTTTCAATTGATTGCGCAGCTGTTCGATGTGCTCGATGGGGGATTTGCGGTGATAGAGCACCCCCATGGAGAAGACGGTGTCAAAGGCACGCAGTTCCGGCAGTTCCTGAATGCCGAGCGGCAGCAGGTGGGCGCGCTGATCATTGCCTGCGAAGTGGCGAATGGCCTCGAACTGGCAGAGGAACAGCGGGCTAGGGTCGATACCGACCGCCAGCTTGGCCCCTTCACCCACCATGCGCCAGAGGTGGTAGCCGCTGCCGCAGCCCACATCCAGCACGTAACGGCCTTCGAGCGGGCTGATATGGGGCAGCACCCGATCCCACTTCCAGTCAGAGCGCCACTCGGTATCGATATGGATGCCGTGTACGGTGAACGGCCCTTTGCGCCAGGGCATGAAGTGGCGCAGCAGGCTCTCGACCTTCTTGCGCTCCCCTTCGCCAAGGCTCTCGGCTGAGCCAATCTCGACCCGGCTTTTCAGCTCGATGTTGCCGGGGGAGACCACCGGCAGCTTGTTGAGGGCGCGATTCCAGCGCGGCAGATCGCCATGCTGGTTGTCATGTTGCCAGGCATGCAGCTGGGCGGGCAGGGTATGCAGCCAGTGGCTCAGCCGGTTTTTGGCAATCAGTTGATAGAAATTGGCAAAGTCGATCATGGCTGGGCGTCGCTGGATTTGATGGCAATCATGGAGCCGAAGTTGAAGCACTGGAACCAGAGATCCTGATGGACGAAACCGGCATCCCGCAGGCGTGCCTGATGCACCGGCAGGCTGTCGGTGCGCATCACGTTCTCAAGGGCAGTGCGTTTCTGGCTGATCTCCAGCTCGCTGTAGCCATTGGCCCGCTTGAAGTCGAGATGCAGATCGATGAGCAGCTCGTTGACCGGTTCATCTTCGAAGCGGAACTTTTCGCTCAGGATCAGGATCCCGCCCGGGCGCAGCCCATCGTGAATACGCTGGATCAGGGCGGCCCGTTTCTCTGGCTCGACAAATTGCAGGGTGAAGTTGAGCACCACCACGGAGGCGTTCTCGATCTCGATGTCGCAGATATCCGCCTCTACCAGCTCCACCGGCACCTCGGATTTGAAACCGGAGAGGTGGGCGCGGGCGCGTTCGATCATCGGGTGGGAGAGATCCACCGCGGTAATGCGGCAGCCGGGCTGGCCGACATGGCGACGCATCGCCTGGGTCGCGGCGCCCAGTGAGCAGCCGAGATCATAGAGTCGGCTCTCGGGTTGGGCGTAGCGGGCGGCCATCATGCCGATGGCAGAGATGATGTTGCTGTAACCCGGCACCGAGCGCTGGATCATATCGGGGAATACGTCGACGACCTGTTCGTCAAAACAGAAGTCGCCCAATCGGGCGATCGGGGCGGCAAAAATTTGGTCTTTGGTCTGCATGCTGGCGCAACCTGACAGTCGGGACATCACCCGGCTGTATTGTTCAATTGAGTCGTTGGGTGACACCCATCAGAGTAGATTTATCACCTGTTTACGAACGGGGTGGCTGGTCGTGAAATCCTTTGGACCGTTCCTGTTCGTACGGGCCATGTTCCGGACCCTTACTTGGGGCGGTAGTGTAGAGGATTGATGGCCGTTTGTCTTGACGCCAGGGCTTGCCACGCCACAAAAAAGCACTTTTTTTGCAGCGAAACGATGGCTGCAGAATGGGTTGGCTAAAAGCGCAGCACTCCCTGCCGTGCGCGATCGTTTTCCCCCGGCCAGGGGGCCATCTCCTGCTCCAGCAAGCGGGTGATCTGGCGGGCCAGCTCAGGGGCCTGGGCGTTGTCGGCAGTATGTATATAGAGGTAGAGATCTTTCCCCTCCGCGAGCCACTGGCGCCAGTGGGGGAGCCAGCTGGGCAGGAAGGGGTGGTTGGCCGCCGGATCCGGCAGGCCAATCAGGCGCACCATGGGGGCGTTGGCGGTGGCCAGCAGATGCACCGGCAGGCGCGGTTTCTTGCCCTGGGCATCGACAAGGGCTGGCGTGGTTGCTTGCACCGAGAAGAGTGGCCGGCTGTCGAGCATCACCCGGTTCACACCCTGTTCCATCAGCAGCCGGTTCAATGCCCGCTCGGCCTCCCCCTTGGCGAAAAAGTCGGGGTGACGCACCTCGAGGGCGTAGCGAAACGCCCGTGGCAGCCGATCGATGAAGGCCGCCAGTCTGGCCAGCCCCTGTGGCCCGAAGCGGGCGGGCAGCTGCAGGGTGAGCAGCCCCAGCTTGTCGTGTAGTGGCGCAAGCAGCTTGATAAAGTCGGCGACTTGTTTGTCTGCGCTCACCAGATCGCTCTGGTGGCTGATGGTTTGCGGAAACTTGAAGTTGAAACGAAAGTGATCGGGCACCGCATCGGCCCAGCGCTGTACCGTATCCGGTGTCGGCAGGGCGTAGAAGGTGGTGTTACCCTCCACCGAGTTGAAGACGGCCGCGTAGTGGGCGAGGTGTTCGGCAGGCTTGGCGCCAAGGCCCAGCAACTGGCCGGGCCAGCTGGGGTGGGACCACTGTGGCAGGCCCAAATAGAGGCTCATGATGGCTATTCTCTTCGCTCTAGGTGCATTCGTGCCGATTTTTTGCCCGCTTTTTGCCATCGAGTGCAAAAAACTGGCGAAAGGAGGCTGCTGGCCATTTTACCCAAAAGGGGGTTTTCCTCTATAATGCCAGCCCTTTTGTTTTTCAATTTCTTGTGACCCATGCCTATCTACGAATATCGTTGCGACGTCTGTGGCCATGAATTGGCAAAACTGCAAAAGCTTTCCGATGCCCCCCTGACCGACTGTCCGGCCTGTAGCAAGCCGAATCTGGTCAAGCTGATATCGGCGGCAGGCTTCCGGCTCAAGGGAACCGGATGGTACGAGACTGATTTCAAACCGGGTAAGAAAAAGAATCTGGCCAGCTGTGAGACAGACGGTGCTTGCCAGTCGTGCCCGGCGGCCCAAGGTTAACCGTCTCTCTACAATTTCGAAGGAAGAAGTCCATGCGCTCTATCTATTGCGGACAGGTCAATGAGGCCCATGCCGGGCAGACCATTACATTGTGCGGTTGGGTCCATCGTCGTCGTGATCTCGGCGGTCTGATCTTTATCGACATGCGCGATCGCGAAGGGATCGTGCAGGTGTTCTTCGATCCGGACAAACCGGAAGCGTTCGCCCTGGCCTCCGAGCTGCGCGGCGAGTTCTGCATCCAGGTGACAGGTGTAGTGCGCACCCGTCCCGAGTCCCAGCGCAACAGCGACATGGCCACCGGTGCCATCGAAGTGTTCGCTCACGAGCTCAACATCATCAACCGTGCCGAGCCGCTGCCGCTGGACTTCAACCAGGTCAACAGCGAAGAGATCAGCCTCAAGTATCGCTACCTGGATCTGCGTCGCCCCGAGATGGCCAAGTACCTGAAGACCCGCGCCAAGGCCAGTGCCTTCGTGCGCCGCTTCATGGACGAGCACGGTTTCCTCGATATCGAGACCCCGATGCTGACCAAGGCCACCCCGGAAGGTGCCCGTGACTATCTGGTGCCGAGCCGCGTGCACAAGGGCAAGTTCTACGCCCTGCCGCAATCGCCCCAGCTGTTCAAGCAGCTGCTGATGATGTCCGGCTTCGACCGTTACTACCAGATCGTCAAGTGCTTCCGTGACGAAGACCTGCGTGCCGACCGCCAGCCGGAATTCACCCAGATCGACGTGGAGACCTCCTTCATGACTGCACCGCAGGTGCGTGAAGTGATGGAAGAGATGATCCGCAAACTGTGGCTGCACATCCTGAACGTGGATCTGGGCGACTTCCCGATCATGACCTTCGACGAAGCCATGCGTCGCTATGGCTCCGACAAGCCGGACCTGCGTCTGCCGATGGAGCTGGTCGATGTGGCAGACCTCTTGACTGCTGTCGAGTTCGCCGTGTTCGCGGGCCCCGCCAACGATCCGAAAGGCCGTGTGGCTGCCCTGAAAGTCCCGGGCGGTGCCGAGCTCTCTCGCAAGCAGATCGACGAATACACCAAGTTTGTCGGCATCTACGGTGCCAAGGGCCTGGCCTGGATGAAGGTCAACGAAGCGGCCAATGGTATCGAAGGCGTGCAGTCTCCGGTTGCCAAGTTCCTCTCTGACGAGATCGTGCGCGAGATCCTGGCTCGTACCGGCGCTGCCGACGGCGACATCATCTTCTTTGGCGCTGACAGCAAGAAAGTGGTCTGCGATGCCATGGGCGCCCTGCGTCTGAAAGTGGGTCGCGATCTGGGCCTGCTGGAGAACAGCTGGAAACCTCTGTGGGTCATCGACTTCCCGATGTTCGAGGAAGATGGTGAAGGTGGTCTGGCCGCCATGCACCACCCGTTCACCGCGCCGAGCAACATGAGCCCGGCCGAGCTGAAAGCCAACCCTGTGGGGGCTTACGCCAACGCCTACGACATGGTGATCAACGGCTACGAAGTGGGTGGCGGCTCTGTCCGTATCCACAACAGCGAGATGCAATCCACCGTGTTCGATATCCTGGGTATCACCCCGGCCGAGCAGCGCCTGAAGTTTGGCTTCCTGCTGGATGCCCTGAAGTACGGCACCCCGCCGCACGCCGGTCTGGCCTTCGGTCTGGACCGTCTCAGCATGCTGCTGACCGGCACCGAAAACATTCGGGACGTCATCGCCTTCCCGAAAACGACCGCGGCCGCCTGTCTGATGACAGACGCCCCCAGCCTTGCCAATGCCGCCCAACTGGGTGAGCTGGCGATTGCAACCACCGTCAAGGGCGACGAGTAAGCCGATACCGGCACCGGAGGCCGCCGCCGTGCGGCCTCTGTGTTTCCCTTGGGTTAGTCATGATCAGTGTTACTGACATTTAAAAAATAACGGAGAGTCTCTATGGCAGGTCACAGTAAATGGGCCAACATCAAACACCGCAAGGCCGCTCAGGACGCCAAGCGTGGCAAGATCTTCACCAAACTGATCCGCGAAATCACTACCTCCGCGCGTCTGGGTGATGCCGATCCCGCCAACAACCCGCGTCTGCGTGCTGCGGTGACTGCCGCCCTGACCAACAACATGACCCGCGACACCATCAACCGTGCCATTCAGCGTGGCGCCGGTGGTGGCGATGGCGAACAGCTCGAGACCATCGTATACGAAGGTTACGGCCCGGCTGGTTCTGCCGTAATGGTAGAGTGCCTGACCGACAACCGTAACCGTACCGTAGCCGAAGTGCGTCACGCCTTCAGCAAGTGCGGTGGCAACCTGGGCACCGACGGCTCCGTTGCCTATCTGTTCAGCAAGAAAGGTCTGCTGACCTTCGTTGGGGTAGACGAAGATGCCCTGATGGATGCCGCGCTGGAAGCGGGCGCCGATGACGTGGTGACTGAAGAGGATGGCACTATCGAGGTGTACACTACCCCGAACGACTTCGGTACTGTGCTGGATGGTCTGGAAGCTGCCGGCTTCAAGGCCCAGAGCGCCGAAGTGACCATGATCCCCTCCACCGAAGCGGAGCTGGATGCCGAGACCGCGCCCAAGCTGATGCGTCTGATCGACATGCTGGAAGATCTGGACGACGTACAAGAGGTGTATCACAACGGCTCCATCTCCGATGAAGTCGCTGCGACCCTCTGATCGCTGAATCGTGCTCTCCCGATGGCAGCCAGATGGCTGCCATTTTTTTATCTTTGCATCGTGGCAACTGCTGATTGATGTGTCGGTTGATCAACCGGTGCAACAACTCTCTTCACTGACAGTCTTCTCCGCTTTCTCTGCGAATTATCATTGCTCTGTCCCTGCTGCCCTGCACGTACGCCAGTCGGCAGTTCTGCTGCGTTGCGTTAGCGAGGCTCCGCTTATCCTGTTTATCACACCTTTAGCTCTGTAGATGACGTTGACTGTTCACATCTGCCCGTCAGGGTAATTCGTTGCGGGTAGGGGATAGGAGGTGATGGGGCGTGCTCTTGTTATCAGAGGGGACCATCAATACAGAGTCACAGGTTGGGATATCGATAGCGGATTGGCTGGGGCGAGTTGGTTGGTTGGGAAGTTAGGGGCTTGCACTACCGCAATCGGCTGGAGAGAGGAGCTCTGTGATAAGTGGCAGATAAAAAAAGCCCGCGCAGTGCGCGGGCTTGTTATCTCAGGACTGGTTATCAGGCCTTGGATTTCTTCTTGCCTTCAACCTTGGCTTCAACCGGGGCAGCAGTTACCGGAGCGGCTTCGGTGAACGGACGACCGTAGTAGGAGTCCAGCAGCACCTGCTTCAGCTCGCTGATCAGCGGGTAGCGCGGGTTGGCGCCGGTGCACTGGTCATCGAAAGCTTCGATAGCCAGCTGGTCAACCTTGGCCAGGAAGTCAGC
Source organism: Aeromonas sp. 603607 (assembly GCF_049171595.1). Classification (NCBI taxonomy): domain Bacteria; kingdom Pseudomonadati; phylum Pseudomonadota; class Gammaproteobacteria; order Aeromonadales; family Aeromonadaceae; genus Aeromonas; species Aeromonas sp. 603607. The sequence continues at coordinate 25,560 of NZ_JAAKOV010000016.1, read as the reverse complement.
TTCAGTCACGCCAGCTTCGCGGATAGAGGCCGGGATACCCAGGGTAGCCTTCAGCTCGTCCAGCCAGGTCAGCAGCTTCTCGATCTTGGCGGCGGTGCGGTCACCGGCAGCAGTCAGACCCAGGTGGTCAGCGACTTCGGCGTAACGACGACGAGCCTGCGGGCGGTCGTACTGGGAGAACGCAGTCTGCTTGGTCGGGTTGTCGTTTGCGTTGTAGCGGATGACGTTGCTGATCAGCAGGGCGTTAGCCAGACCGTGCGGAATGTGGAACTCGGCACCCAGTTTGTGAGCCATGGAGTGGCACACACCCAGGAAGGCGTTGGCGAACGCGATACCGGCGATGGTGGCAGCATTGTGCACCTTCTCACGAGCGATCGGGTCGTTGGCACCGTTCTGGTAGCTGGACGGCAGATACTCTTTCAGCATTTTCAGGGCTTGCAGTGCCTGGCCGTCGGAGTACTCGTTAGCCAGTACGGAAACATAGGCTTCCATGGCGTGAGTCACGGCATCGATACCACCGAAGGCACACAGGGACTTCGGCATACCCATGACCAGGTTGGCATCAACGATGGCCATGTTCGGGGTCAGCTCGTAGTCAGCCAGCGGATACTTCTGACCAGACACTTCATCGGTTACTACCGCAAACGGAGTGACTTCAGAGCCGGTACCGGAAGTGGTGGTGATACAGACCAGTTCGGCCTTCACGCCCATTTTCGGGAACTTGTAGATACGCTTGCGGATGTCCATGAAGCGCATGGCCAGATCTTCGAACGCAGTGTTCGGGTGCTCGTACATCACCCACATGATCTTGGCCGCATCCATCGGTGAACCACCGCCCAGCGCCAGGATAACGTCCGGTTTAAAGGAGTTGGCCATCTCGGCACCCTTGCGAACCACAGCCAGGGTCGGGTCAGCTTCTACTTCGTAGAACACTTCCACTTCCATATTCTGTGCTTTCAGCAGGCTGACCAGTTCATCGGCGTAGCCGTTGTTGAACAGGAAGCGGTCGGTCACGACCATGGCACGCTTTTTACCTTCCAGGTCGCTCAGAGCGATCGGCAGGGAACCACGACGGAAGTAGATGGATTTCGGAAGTTTGTGCCACAGCATGTTTTCTGCCCGTTTTGCGACTGTCTTCTTGTTGATCAGGTGCTTCGGACCCACGTTTTCGGAGATGGAGTTACCGCTCCAGGAGCCGCAACCCAGGGTCAGGGACGGAGCCATTGCGAAGTTGTACAGGTCACCGATACCGCCTTGGGTAGACGGAGTGTTGATCAGGATACGCGCGGTCTTCATCTTGTCGCCGAAGTACTTGATGCGGTCAGCGTTGCGGTCCTGGTCGGTGTACAGACCGGAGGTGTGGCCGATACCACCGATGTTGACCATGTCACAGGCCATATCAACGGCGTTTTCGAAGCTGCTAGCACGGAACATACCGAGCAGCGGGGACAATTTCTCGTGAGCAAACTCATCTTCTGCACACAGCTTGACGCCTTCACCGATCAGGATCTTGGTATCAGCCGGTACAGTCACGCCTGCCATCTCGGCAATCTTGGTGGCTGGTTGGCCAACGATGTTGGCGTTCAGGGCACCGTTGATCAGGATGACTTTACGTACCTTGTCAGCATCTTCTTTGGAGAGCACGTGGCCCTTGTGGGATGCAAAGCGCTCTTTAACCTGGTCGTAGATGGCATCAACAACGATGACCGCCTGCTCGGAAGCACAGACCACGCCGTTATCGAAAGTCTTGGACATCAGGATGGAGGCAACCGCACGCTTCACGTCGGCAGTTTCGTCGATAACGATAGGTACGTTACCGGCACCCACACCGATAGCAGGCTTACCGGAGGAGTAGGCTGCTTTCACCATGCCCGGGCCACCGGTGGCCAGGATCAGGTTGATGTCGTCGTGCTTCATCAGGGCGTTGGAGAGCTCAACAGACGGTTGGTCGATCCAGCCGATGATGTCTTTCGGCGCACCAGCGGCAACAGCGGCATCCAGTACCAGCTTGGCAGCGGTATTGGTGGAGTTCTTGGCACGGGGGTGCGGGGAGAAGATGATGGCGTTGCGGGTCTTGAGCGCGATCATGGATTTGAAGATCGCAGTGGAGGTCGGGTTGGTGGTCGGAACGATACCACAGATGATACCTACCGGCTCGGCGATGGTGATGGTACCCATCTGATCATCTTCGCTCAGAATGCCGCAGGTCTTCTCGTCTTTGTACTTGTTGTAGATGTATTCGGAGGCGAAGTGGTTCTTGATAACCTTGTCTTCGATGATACCCATACCGGATTCTTCCACGGCCATCTGGGCCAGGGGGATACGGGCGTTGTTGGCGGCCAGGGCGGCGGCACGGAAGATCTTGTCTACCTGCTCTTGAGAGAAGCTGGCGAATTCACGCTGGGCTTCCTTAACGCGGGCGACCAGTGCATCCAGTTCAGCCAAATTGGTTACTGCCATGTTTATCTCCTGATTATTTGAAAACTGTTTAGTAAGACGTTGGCAATGCCCGGCAATTATAGTCGCCCTGTCAAGACGGTATCGTTGCAACAGCTTTTTCACATGCCTTACTAAATCGCTTTCTGAGTCGATTATAGAGCGGGGCTGACTCAGAAAAACTTGATCTGGATCATGTGTAACAAAAGAACAAAAGAAATTTTATTTCACAATCCTTGTTTGACTGATGTTATCGGAATGTGCATCAAAGGGAAAGGTGAGAGGCTTGTTAACGCAGGGTAATAAACCACATTTATCAAGTGGTTAATTGCAATCGAACATAGGATTGCAGAGCTATTTTGGCGGTATAGGTTAGTAAATATGAGTGAATCGGTTTCAAAATCACCGACAAACGCACTTTATTCCAGCGTTTGTTGCAAAAATGATTGTTGTTTTAATCCATGACTAATCCGCTTTATTCCCCGAGGGGGCCATTTCTGCCCGCTTTCCCGGTTTTTGCATTGTGGCTCTCTTGCCGAGTCAATGAATTGATGTCTGGCCTGAAATAGTAGGAAGGCAAAGCCTGGATCCTCTCGAGTCGCTTGGTCATTCGGTCAGTCATCGTCGGACTCTCTGGTCATGATTAAGCAGGCTTGCGCTCACTTTTCTGGCGCGTGTCGGGCGGTAGAAAGGGCTTTTGGCATCGGTTTATGCCAGTTAGCGCGGATGCATTAGATGAACTAACTAAAAAACCCTCAAAATGGTGAGATTATTTGATTGGTACCCACTCTGGCTATGATGTAAATTTACGCACGAAATTAATGGACTGGCCCGCTGGGCCCGAAACTCTATTGGAAGGCGCCTATGGCAGCAATTGACGTCTCGTTGTATCTGAAGTTTTTTGTCGGTTTGTTCGCAATTATCAACCCGCTTGGTTTGTTGCCGGTGTTTGTCAGTCTGACCAGCCACCATACCCAGGCCGAGCGGATGAAAACCAATACCACCGCCAATATCGCGGTGATGGTGATCCTGCTGGTCTCCATGTATATGGGGCAGCTGATCCTCGATGGGTTTGGCATCTCGCTGGCGTCGTTCCGGATCGCCGGTGGGTCGCTGATTACCCTGATTGCCTGGTCGATGCTGCAGGGCAAGCTGGGCGAGGTGAAGCACAACAAACAGGAGAAGGGTGAACTGGCGGTGCGCGAGTCTATCGCCGTGGTACCGCTGGCGCTGCCGCTGATGGCGGGCCCCGGTGCCATCTCCTCGGTGATTGTCTATGCCAGCCAGAGCCACTGGCAGCAGCTGCTCGGTATGTCTGTGGTTGTCGTGGTCTTCTCTTTCTGCTCCTGGCTCATCTTCCGCGCCGCGCCGCTGCTGTTCAAGATCATGGGCAACACCGGCATCAACGTGGTGACCCGTATCATGGGTCTTATCATGATGTCGCTGGGTATCGAGATCATGGTGGCCGGTATCAAGGGGGTTTTCCCCAGTTTGATGTGAGCCAGCTCAGCTTTATGAAAGCCGGTCCTCGTGACCGGCTTTTTATTGGTTGCTTTTTGCCCGGTCTTTTCTAGAATCGGTCGTTTGTGTGAAAAATGAGCGTTTTGTCGGTGTTTTAATACTGAAAAAGCGCGTGTCAGCTGATTTTTTAACCAGAAAATGACGGTTACCCTGACAATATCTGTTGCATTATCGGAATTGGCAGGGAATTATGCTGGGAGCGGGTTTTAACCCCGTCACTTTAAAAACGCATGGAATGTTCTTGTTGGAGTAGGGAAATGACTCATAAAAAAACAATGATTAACACATTGCTGATGGCTGCACTGTTTGGTGGCGTCAATGTGGCTCAGGCTGCCGATGTCCCGGCGGGAACCAAGCTGGCTGAAGTCCAGCAACTGGTAAAAGGCAACGGTTCCGAGCCTGCGACCTTGGACCCACAGAAAGTTGAAGGAACGCCTGAGTCTGCAATTTTGCGCGACCTCTTTGAAGGTCTCGTGACATCCGGTTCGAAAGGGGAAGTTGTTCCTGGTGTCGCAGAGTCTTGGGAAACCAAGGATAACAAGCACTACGTCTTCCACCTGCGCAAAGATGCCAAGTGGTCCAACGGTGAACCTGTCACCGCACATGATTTTGTATATGCCTTCCAGCGTGCAGTTGACCCCAAGACAGCCTCTCCTTACTCCTGGTATCTGGAGATGCCAACTATTGCCAATGCTACAGAGATCATTGCTGGCAAGAAGCCGGCTGATACGCTGGGCGTGAAGGCGACCGACGACTACACCTTCGAAGTGCAGCTCGAGAAGGCTATCCCTTATTTCGTAACCATGCTCTCTCACACCACCACCTACCCGGTACCGAAGAAGGTCATCGAGAAGTATGGTGAAAAATGGACCCAGCCGGGCAATATGGTAGGTAATGGTGCCTACGTATTGAAGGAGTGGGTTGTTAATGAGCGAATTGGCTTGGAGCGTAATAAAAACTACTGGAATGATGCGAAAACGGTGATCAACAAGGTTACCTATCTTCCGATCCAGTCCACCAACGCGGAGCTAAATCGCTTCTTGGCTGGTGAAATTGATATGACATGGAACGTGCCTATCGAACGTTTCAAGCAACTCAAGAAAGATTACCCGGCTGATTTGAAGGTTGAAGGTCTGGTTTCTACTTATTACTACCAGTTCAACATCAAGAAAAAGCCGTTTGATGACGTGCGAGTGCGAACTGCTCTTTCTTATGCGGTCAATCGTGACGTGATTGCAGATAAAGTCATGGGGCAAGGGCAAAAACCCGCATATGGGTTGACGCCTGACTATGTCGATGGTTTTAAACCGGTTGCCCCAGAGTGGTCAAAAATGACCCAGGCCGAGCGTGATGCCAAGGCCAAGGCGCTGCTTGAAGAGGCAGGTTTCGATGCCAGCAAGCCGTTGAAGTTCGAGCTGCTCTACAACACCGATGACAACCACAAGAAAGTGGCTGTGGCCGTTGCTTCCATGTGGAAAAAACTGGGTGCAGAGGTCAGTTTAGTGAACCAGGAGTGGAAAACTTACCTGGAAACCAAGAAGCAGGGCCAGTTTGACGTGGGTCGTGCCGGCTGGAGCGCCGACTACAACGAAGCCTCATCCATGCTGGATCTGATGCAGACCACTCACGGCAACAACGATGGCAAGTACTCCAATCCAGCGTTTGACAAGTTGATGACCGACTCTCGTGATCAGGTTGATGCGGACGCTCGCAACAAGCTCTATGTCCAGGCGGAAGAGATCCTGGCCAAGGACATGCCGATCATCCCGATATACCAATATGTTCAACCTCGGATGGTCAAAGCTTATGTTGGGGGTTACCCAAGCAACCCGCTGGATAACCTCTACAGCAAAGATATGTACATCATTGCTCACTGATTTAAAGCAACAAGTCGCATAACAAGCAGGGCCCGCCGGACGGCGGGCCTTTATTACAATCGCGACCCTTTGGAAGCAGTACAGGACAGGAAATGTCTATGTTGAAATTCATTTTTAAACGGCTATTGGAAGCGATCCCGACTCTGTTGGTCTTGATCACTGTCTCTTTCTTCATGATGCGTTTCGCCCCGGGTAACCCCTTTACCAGCGAACGTTCACTTCCCCCTGAAGTGATGGCCAATATCGAGGCCAAATATGGGCTCGACAAACCCATTGGCATGCAATATCTCACCTACCTGGGCAACCTGGTGCAGGGTGATTTGGGTCCCTCTTTCAAATACAAGGATTTCACCGTCAATGATCTGGTGAGCCAGGCGTTGCCTGTATCCGCCAAGATCGGGACCACGGCCTTCTTCTTCGCCGTGTTGCTGGGGGTCACCTTCGGCACCATAGCGGCACTGAAACAGAACACCATCATCGATTATCTGCTGATGTCGTCGGCTATGGCCGGGGTGGTGATCCCGGGCTTTGTGCTGGCGCCCTTGCTGGTGCTGTTTTTCAGTATTCATCTGGGCTGGTTCCCTGCCGGTGGCTGGCAGGGCGGTGGCATCCAGTTTATGGTGCTGCCGGTGTTCGGCATGATGATGTACTACATCTCCGCCATCTCGCGGATCATGCGGGGCAGCATGATCGAGACCATGAACTCCAACTTCATCCGTACCGCCCGTGCCAAGGGCTTGCCGCTGCGCCACATCATCCTGAAACACGCGCTGCGTCCGGCCATGCTGCCGGTGGTCTCCTATCTGGGCCCGGCCTTTGTCGGCATCATCACAGGTTCCGTGGTGATCGAGACCATCTTCGGCCTGCCGGGGATCGGTCAGCTGTTCGTCAACGGTGCCCTTAACCGTGATTACTCCATGGTGCTCGGTCTGACCATTCTGGTCGGCGCCCTCACCATCACCTTTAACGCAGTGGTCGATATTCTCTACGCCTTTATCGATCCCAAGATCCGTTACTAATTCGGGAGTTCATCATGGTTGTTTCAACTGAAAAACGCGATGCCGTCGAGGCGTTCGCGCAAAAAGTGGAAGTGGTGGAGGGGCGCTCCCTGTGGAAGGATGCCCGTCGCCGTTTCCTGCGCAACAAGGCGGCCCTGACCAGCCTGATCATTCTGACCATCATCGGTCTGGCGGTCATCTTTGGCCCCCATTTGTCCCAATACACCTTTGACGATCCGGACTGGGGCGCCATGCAGTCGCCGCCGGATATGGAAGCAGGTCACTACTTCGGAACCGACAGTCTGGGGCGCGATCTGTTCGTGCGCACCCTGCTGGGCGGTCGCATCTCCCTGATGGTCGGCATCATGGGCGCCATGGTGGCGGTCATCATCGGCACCCTGTATGGCGCGGCCTCCGGCTTTATCGGCGGGCGGGTCGACAGCCTGATGATGCGGGTACTGGAGATCCTCAACGCCTTCCCCTTCATGTTCTTTGTCATCATGCTGGTCACCTTCTTTGGCCGCAATCTGGCACTCATCTTTATCGCTATCGGGGCGGTGAGCTGGCTCGACATGGCGCGTATCGTGCGCGGCCAGACTCTCAGCCTCAAGAGCAAGGAGTTTATCGAGGCGGCCCACGTCTGTGGCGTCTCCAAGTGGAAGATCATCACCCGTCACATCGTACCGAACGTACTCGGTATCGTGGCCGTTTACGCCACCTTGCTGGTGCCGGGGATGATCATGTTTGAATCCTTCCTGAGTTTCCTGGGCCTTGGGGTTCAGGAACCGATGACCAGCTGGGGTGCCCTGCTGGATGAAGGCTCCAAGTCGATGGAAGTGGCCATCTGGCAACTGCTGTTCCCCGCCGGTTTTATGGTGGTGACCCTGTTTTGCTTCAACTTCCTCGGGGATGGTCTGCGTGACGCCCTCGATCCGAAAGATCGTTAATCGAGCATCGGGTCGACAGGAAAGCATCACGAAAGATCGATAAGGAGTTTTTATATGAAGTTACTGGATGTGAAAGATCTGCGGGTCGAGTTCAAGACCCCGGATGGCAATGTGGTGGCGGTCAACGACCTCAATTTTTCTCTCTCTGCGGGTGAAACCCTGGGGATCGTCGGCGAGTCCGGCTCCGGTAAATCCCAGACGGCCTTTGCCATCATGGGGCTGCTGGCCAAGAACGGCATTATTACCGGTTCCGCCAAGTTTCAGGGGGAGGAGATCCTCAACCTGCCGGAGTCCAAGCTCAACAAGATCCGCTCCGAGAAGATCGCCATGATCTTCCAGGACCCCATGACCTCGCTCAACCCCTACATGAAGGTGCAGGATCAGCTGATGGAAGTGCTGATGTTGCATAAGGGCGTCAGCAAGGCGGAAGCGTTCGAAGAGTCGGTGCGGATGCTCGATGCGGTGAAAATTCCCGAAGCGCGCAAGCGGATGGGGATGTATCCCCACGAGTTCTCCGGCGGCATGCGTCAGCGGGTGATGATCGCCATGGCACTGCTCTGCCGGCCGCAACTGCTGATCGCCGACGAACCGACTACCGCACTCGACGTGACCGTACAGGCCCAGATCATGACTCTGATGAATGAGCTCAAGCGCGAGTTCAACACCGCCATCATCATGATCACCCATGACCTTGGCGTGGTCGCCGGTATCTGCAACAAGGTGCTGGTGATGTATGCCGGTCGTACCATGGAGTACGGCAAGGTAGACGATATCTTCTATCGCCCGAGCCACCCCTACACCGAAGGCCTGCTGCGCGCCATTCCTCGTCTCGATACCGAAGGGGAAGTGTTGCCCACCATCCCGGGCAATCCGCCCAACCTGCTGCGTCTGCCGACCGGTTGCCCCTTCCAGGAGCGTTGCCACCGTGTGAGCGAGATTTGCGGCCAGCAGTCACCGATCCTGACCCCGTTCAACGACGGTCGGGAGCGTGCTTGCCACTGGGTTTCGGATGCCATGAACAAGGGGGCCAACTAAATGGGTGCCGACAAAAAATTGCTGTTGGAAGTGTCTGACCTCAAGGTCCACTTCAGTATCAAGAGTGGCAAGGCGTGGCCTTGGGCCAAGCCATCCGATTTGAAGGCGGTCGATGGCGTTACCCTGCGCCTCTACGAAGGGGAAACCCTCGGCGTGGTGGGTGAATCCGGCTGCGGCAAATCGACCTTTGCCCGCGCCATCATCGGTCTGGTACCGGCCACCGATGGCAAGGTGGTGTGGCTGGGTGACGATCTCACCAAGCTCGATCAGAATGCCCTGCGCGAGAAGCGCAAAGAGATCCAGATGATCTTCCAGGATCCGCTGGCTTCTCTGAACCCACGCATGACCATCGGCGACATCATCGCCGAGCCGCTCATCACCTTCTATCCCAACCTGCCACGGGAAGAGGTGAAGGAGAAGGTGCGCGCCATGATGAGCAAGGTGGGGTTGTTGCCCAACCTGGTCAACCGCTATCCGCACGAGTTCTCCGGCGGCCAGTGCCAGCGGATCGGGATTGCCCGGGCGCTGATCCTCGAGCCCAAGATGATCATCTGCGATGAGCCGGTGTCAGCGCTTGATGTCTCTATCCAGGCACAGGTGGTCAACCTGCTCAAATCCCTGCAAAAGGAGATGGGGCTGTCGCTCATCTTCATCGCCCACGATCTGTCGGTTGTCAAACATATCTCCGATCGGGTGCTGGTGATGTATCTGGGCAACGCCGTTGAGCTGGGGACCCGCAAGGAGATCTTTGCCAACCCGTTGCATCCCTACACCAAGGCGCTGATGTCCGCGGTGCCAATCCCGGACCCTGAGCTGGAGCGCAACAAGGTGATCCAGATCCTGGAGGGGGACTTGCCCTCACCGATGAACCCGCCGTCCGGTTGCGTGTTCCGCACCCGCTGCCCGGTGGCTGGCCCCGAGTGCGCCAAGACCCGCCCTGTGCTGGAGGGTAACTTCGATCATGCGGTCTCCTGCCTCAAGGTCGACCCGCTCTGATGGGGATGTGTTGAACCTGCTTGCGGGGCTCCTTGATGGGGCCCCGATTTATTTCTGGCGGTAGTGAAGATGCCTCTTGGCGTTATCTTTTACCGCTGCTACTATCCGCGCAACAAGGGGAGTAACTTCTCGCCGGTTTGTCGTCATTACGGTGCACCCATTTCCTGCAGTGCACCCGGCAGCCGGGCAGTCGATGCAAATCAGCTGTAAGTGAGACCTTGCCGAGAGGCAAGGTGTATCTGCTCCAAACGCAAACCCACGCCTCTCGGTCGTGGGTTTTGTCGTTTTTGGGAGAAGTGAACATGGGTGAATGGTGGATGTGGACCGGTTTCTTCAGCATAGTGCTGGTCCTGTTATGGATAGACATACGCTTTGTTGGTGGCGGCAAGTCACACAAGGTGTCCCTCAAAGAGGCGGGCGTCTGGTCCCTCATCTGGATCAGTGTTGCTCTGCTCTTCAACCTGGCCATCTGGTTTTGGCTGGACCACAGCGCTGGCCGTGACATTGCCAACCAGAAGGGATTGGAGTTCCTCACCGGCTACCTCATCGAGAAAGCGCTGGCAGTGGACAACGTATTCGTCTGGCTGATGCTGTTCGGTTACTTTGCCATTCCGGCCGAGCTGCAGCGCCGGGTGCTGCTCTATGGAGTACTGGGTGCCATCGTGATGCGTGCCGGTATGGTGTTCGCGGGTAGCTGGCTCATCGAGCAGTTCCACTGGATCCTCTATCTGTTCGGCGCTTTCCTGCTGCTGACCGGTGCCAAGATGCTGTGGGCGGCCGACAAGGAGCCGGACTTGGCCAACAATCCGCTGCTAGGCTGGATGCGCCGTCGTTTCAAGGTGACCGAGACCCTGGAAGGGGAGAAGTTCTTCGTCTGGCGTGACGGTGTGCGCTATGCCACCCCGCTGCTGCTCATTCTGGTGTTGGTGGAGGTGAGCGATCTCATCTTCGCGGTGGACAGTATCCCGGCCATCTTCGCGGTGACCACGGATCCCTTCATCGTGCTGACCTCCAACATCTTCGCCATCATGGGTCTGCGCGCCATGTACTTCCTACTGGCGGGTGTGGCTGATCGCTTCGCCCTGCTCAAATACGGTCTGGCGCTGATCCTGATGTTTATCGGGGTCAAGATGCTGCTGCTGGATATCTTCAAGATCCCGACCGGCATAGCACTGGGCGTAGTCGCGTTGATCCTGCTGGCATCCATGGGGCTGAGTCTGTTTGTGACCCGTAAAAAGGCCGCTTAAACGCAACATCATTTAATACCAAACAACAAGGGCTCCCGCGGGAGCCCTTTTTCATATCGTGTTATCAGCGTTTGATCTTCTTGGGGTTGGTGTAGCCCCAGATGGTGTACATGTCCGCCAGCAGGGCGCCGTTGTACTCCTCCAGATCCGCCTGTTTCACTTCGGCGTCACCCTGACGGCCAAACAGCACCACCTCGTCGCCGGGTTTCACCCCTTTCAGATCAGTCACATCCACCATGATGGTGTTCATGGAAGTCTTGCCGACCACCGGCACCTTCTGACCCTGGATCAGCACATAGGCTTTGTTGCTGAGGGCACGGCGATAGCCATCGGAGTAGCCCAGCGGCAGGTTGGCGAGCCAGGAGTCACGCTTGAGGGTAAAGGTGCGGTCATAACCGACGGTGTTGCCCGCTGCATAGTGGTTGACAGAAGCGACCTGGGTCTTGAATGCCATCACCCGCTTGTATTCGGTGTGGGAGGGGATGGAGTCTCCGTAGAGCAGGCCGCCCGGGCGCACCATGTCGAAGTAGGCGTCCGGCACGGCCAGAGTGGCGAAGGAGTTGGCGGCGTGGATGGTGATCTTGCTGCGATCCAGTTTGCCCGCTTCCAGCAGCCACTGGGAGTCCAGTTTGAACTGGGCCAGTCCCATCTTGACGTCCTCTTTCTCCTCAACCGGGAAGTGGGTCATGATGCCGACCGGGGTGATCCCCTTTAGCTTGAGCATGGCCAGCGCATCCTGCTTGGCATCGGCCAGGCGCAGGTCGATGCCGTTGCGGCTCATGCCGGCTGAGTTGAGCGCGATATGCACCGGAATGGTGGTGTGGTGGCGCTGGGCGATATCGGCGATACCCTGGGCACTCACCAGACTGCCGATCAGCTCCTCCATCTTGTAGGGCAGGGCCTGCTCTACTTCATCCGGGGTGGCAGCACGCACCCGCATCAGACGGCCGGTAAAGCCCTTCTCGCGGGCGACGCGCGCCTCTTCGTTGCTGGCGATGCCGATGCAGGGGATATTGGCCTTGACCACGGAGGGGACCAGCAGGTCGATGCCATGACCGTAAGCGTCGGCCTTCATGATGGCGCAGATCTGCGGGCCCTTGTCACCGAGACGATCCTTGAGGGTCTGGATATTGTGCTCAAAGGCGCCCAGATCCACTTCCAACCAGGCGTTGCTGGCGGTTTGCTCCTGGCCGTTGCGATGATCCGTCGCAAGGGGCAGATAGGGAGCCGCAACGGCTTGGCCCGCGAGCAGGCCGAAGATCAGGGTAGCCAGCAGAGTTTTCTTGTGCATGGTGATTCCTTTTTGTTGTTCGCGTTGGATAGTTTGGACGGGGTCGGCCACATTGGTGGTGGTTTAACCACAACTTGTTGTTATTATTATGATCTTTGTCACTCTCAACAGGCGCTGACTGGTTGGGAGTCTACCGCAACACGGGTTCGGCCGACACTCGTCAGGGGAAGAAAATGGTCAATCTTGAGTTACGTTTGCCACCACCGCTGATCTTCCTGCTCTGTGCTGGTGTCATGTGGTGGCTAAGAGGGGAGAGCCAGCCCGGTATCTGGGCAATGACGCTGATGGATGTGCTGGTCGTGGTGGGGGCCATCATGGGCTTTGGGGCCCTGCAACGGTTTCGTCACCATCAGACCACGGTCAGCCCCACCAAACCGCAGCACACCAGTCGTCTGGTGACCTGCGGCGTTTATCGTGTCAGTCGCAATCCCATGTATCTGGGGCTGCTCTGCTGGCTGGCCGCCTGGGGCTGTTATCTGGGGGGAAGTTGGGTCTGGGTTGGGCCAATCGTGCTGGTTGCCTGGCTGACTCGCTTTCAGATCATGCCGGAGGAGCGGCTGCTGCGCGCCCGTTTCGGCGACGAGTATGTGGCGTATTGCCAGCGCGTTCGCCGTTGGTGCTGACAGGCAGTGATCTTCGTGAGCTGAGGGATAAGTCGGGCCAGCCGTGCTGGATAAAGAGAACCCCGGCTGGCCCGGGGTTCTCGAGGGGCTAGTTAGAAAAAATCGCCCTTCTCGTCCTTGGTGGGTTCGAGGCTCCAGCCGGTGGCATCACTGCTGCTGGCAATCTGCCCCTTCTCCTTCCACAACTTGATCTTGAGGCGCAGGTTGTTGGCCGAGTCGGCGTTTTTCACCGCCTCTTCTTCCTCAATCACCCCTTCCACCACCAGATCGAACAGTGCACTGTCGAAGGTAACCATGCCGAGGGCCTTGGATTTTTCCATCACCTCTTTGAGGCCGCCAAATTCGCCGCGCTTGATCATGTCGCGGATGGTGTGGGTGCCGAGCATGATCTCCACTGCGGCCCGGCGGCCGCCATCGGTGGTTTTTACCAGCCGCTGGGAGACAAAGGCCTTGAGGTTGTTGCCCAGATCGTTGAGCAGTTGCGGACGGCGCTCCTCGGGGAAGAAGTTGATGATGCGATCCAGCGCCTGGTTGGCGTTGTTGGCGTGCAGGGTGGAGATGGCAAGGTGGCCGGTTTCGGAGAAGGCCAGCGCATGTTCCATGGTCTCTCGATCGCGAATTTCGCCGATAAGAATGACGTCCGGCGCCTGACGCAGGGTATTTTTCAGCGCAGCGTGGAAGCTGCGGGTATCCACGCCAACTTCCCGCTGGTTGATGATGCTCTTGCGGTGGCGATGAACGAACTCCACCGGATCCTCGATGGTAATGATGTGTCCGCCGCTGTTGCGGTTGCGGTGGTCGATAAGCGCCGCCAGCGAGGTAGATTTACCCGAGCCGGTACCGCCGACAAACAGTACCAGGCCGCGTTTCTCCATGATGGTGTCGAGCAACACAGGCGGGAGTTTGAGATCTTCAAAGCGGGGGATTTCGGTCTTGATGTTGCGGGCCACCAGAGAGACTTCGTTGCGCTGCTTGAAGATGTTGACCCGAAAGCGGCCGATCTGGGGCAGGGAGATGGCGAGGTTCATCTCCAGATCCTTCTCGAACTGCTGCTTCTGCTCGCCATCCATGATCTCGGCGGCGATCCGCGCCACTTCACCCGGCTCCAGCGGCGTTTCGTTGAGGGGGCGCAGGCCGCCGTTAAACTTGGCGCAGGGGGGCGCGCCGGTCGACAGATAGAGGTCTGAGCCATCCTGCTTGGCCAGGATCTGTAACATGTCTCGCAATTCCATTTTTTTGCCTCGTCGATCAATGAGATGCCATGAGCGGGATGATATTGAGTGTACAGCCTCAGGCGCCGGTCAGTTTCTCGCGAAAGACAAAAAAGACCGCACCGAGAATGCAGAGCCCTGCCCAGAGATAGTCCCATTTCAGATCTTCCTTGAGATAGAAGATAGAGAAGGGGACGAATACGGTGAGTGTGATCACTTCTTGCAAGATTTTAAGTTGGCCCACGCTCATCACCGTATGGCCGATGCGGTTGGCGGGCACTTGCAGCAGGTATTCGAACAGGGCGATACCCCAGCTCACCAGGGCGGCAATGATCCAGGGTTTATGGTTCATGCTCTTGAGGTGAGCGTACCAGGCGAAGGTCATAAAGACGTTGCTGCAGAGCAGCAGACCGATACTGGCGAAAATCGGGTTCATTGGGTTCTCCTTGAAAATCCGGCGCATTTTATCCCTGAACCACGGGTTTTCATACGTGGTGTGGGAGGGTATTTTTAACCAACAGGATAAGCCGTGCGAGGTATGCGACGGGATGGGCAAGTTATGCGGGATTGTGTTGTTACTGTTATTTGCCATGCCGGTGCGAGCGACCCCGACGCTGACGGTGGCCACCGATCTGTGGCCGCCATTTCGCATCCAGCAAGCGGATGGCCGGTTGCAGGGGCTCGACATGGACATCCTGCGCCGGTTGCAACAGGCGAGCGGCATTGAGTTGCAGGTACGGCGGATGCCGTGGGGCAGGGCGCTCAAGCAGATGCAGACCGGTCAGGTCGATCTGATGATTGGCCTCGCCTATACCGCCGAGCGGGCGCAGTTCATCGACTATCTGCAGCCTGCCTATTACCAATGCTGGCCCGCGTTTTATGGTCAGCCGGTCAATGTGGCCCGGATCCACCAATACCGCGATCTGCAGGGGGTGAAGGTGGGCTATGTGCTCAACTCCGCCTACTTTGAGCCCTTCAGCAGTGACAGCCGCCTCGACAAGCACGGAGTACCCACCGAAGATCAGCTGCTGCGCATGGTGCAGCGCGGTCACCTGCCGCTGATGATTGGCACCGACTGTCAGGTGGACTATGCCCTGAGTCAGGGAAATGCCAGCCGGATAGGCAAGGCGGACTACCGCCCCGCCACGCCGGTGACCCTCTATCTCGGGATGAGCAAGCACTCACCTCACCAGTCGCTGCGCCAGCCCTTGCTGGTGGCGCTGCAAAATCTGGTGGCCAGCGGCGAGATAAGCGTGATGGCAAAGCGTTACCAGCCTTGACCTTGGGTGGCAAGCCACTGTTATCATGCCCTTTTCCTGCTTCCCCCCGGCGCTGCGACAGGGCCGGGGGAAAGCCTTGTTATTCGGGGATCTTCCTTGTACCTCTTCCTTATCGCCCGCCAGCAGCGCTGGCAGCGGCGCTGGCTCTGTGGCCTGACGCTGCTGACCCTGCTGCTGTTTCTCTTCTCCCTCGTCTGGGGCGAGTTTGTGCTGCTGCCCTGGCATCCCCTTGGCGATCTCGAACTGCGCATCCTGCTGGAGCTGCGTCTGCCGCGTGCCTTGCTGGCCCTATTGGCTGGCGCAGCCCTTGCTTGTGGCGGCGCCGTGTTGCAGGTGATGCTGCACAACCCGGTGGCCGAACCCGGGCTGCTTGGTGTCTCGAGCGGGGCTGGCCTTGCCGCCATGGTGGCGATGGCGGTGGCCAAGTCCCTCGGCCTCTATCTGCCCGGCTGGGGGCTGTCGCTGGCGGCCTTTGGTGGCGCCCTGCTGGTGACCATGCTGCTCATTCGGCTGGCTCGCCGGGCGCGTCTCGGCCATGCCCGCTTGCTGTTGTTTGGCGTCGCTATCGGTATTCTTACCAATGCCGCCATGACCTGGTTGATGTACTTTGCCGACGATGGTTCCTTGCGTGAATTCATGTTCTGGATGATGGGTAGCCTCTCTTACGGCAGCCAGCAGTTTGCCTGGTGGTGGCTGGTGCTGCCGCTCACCCTGGGCTGGCTCTGCTGGCAGGGCAAGGCGCTGCAACAGTTGTTGTTGGGGGAGACTCAGGCCCGCCTGATGGGGATGGATGTCGACAGGATGCGGGTGCGGTTGGTGCTGGCGGTCTGTCTGCTGACCGGTGTGGCGGTGTCGTTGTGTGGTGTCATCGGTTTTGTCGGGTTGGTGGTGCCCCATCTGCTGCGGCTCTGCGGTGGCTGCGATCAGCGCTTTCTGCTGCCTGCCTCGGCGCTTGGCGGCGGGGCCCTGCTGCTGGCGGCCGATCTGGTTGCTCGATCCACCCTGAGCGCGGGGGAGTTGCCTATCGGCGTCATCACCGCCTCGGTGGGGGCGCCGCTCTTTATCTACCTGCTATTGAGGCAAACTGCCGATGGTGCTGCATGAATATCTGCATGATTTGGTCGGGGCGCGCAGTCTCCTTATTTACCCGTTGTTGAGGCAAGATGCCGATGTCACCCGCTGATCCCATGCCGGTTTCTTCTCGTGCTGCTGCGCCGCTGCTGGAAGCACGCGCACTCGCCATTGCCGGACGGCTCTCTCCCCTCGATCTTCGCTGGCATGGCGGCCAGCTGGTGGCGCTGCTTGGACCCAATGGCAGTGGCAAGTCGACCCTGCTCGGGGCGCTGGCGGGGATTTTACCCGCCGATGGCACAGTGCTGCTGGGGGGGGAAGTGCTTACTGACCTGAGTTGGCCCGAGCTTGCCAAACGGCGCGCCATGCTGCCCCAACGTCAGCCCCAGCTGTTTCATATTCCGGTGTTTCAGGTATTGAGCCTGGGGCTTGATGAGATGGTTGCACCTGCCAGACAGAACGAGGCGATAAATGCATTGTGCGAGGCATTGGAGCTGGAAGCTTTGCTGGCCCGGGACTTCAGCCGGTTGTCGGGGGGCGAGCAGCAGCGGGTGCTGATTGCCCGCACCCTGCTGCAGGTGTGGCCGAGCCTCAATCCGACCGGCAAGGTGCTGCTGCTGGACGAGCCGCTGGCGGGGCTCGACCTGCATCACCAGCTGGCGCTATTGCGGTTGCTGAAAACCCTGGCCGCTCAGGGCTTGCTGGTGGTGCTCGCCATCCACGATATCAATCTGGCCATCGACTGGGCCGACCGCATTCTCTGCCTGCAAGGGGGCGCGGTGGTGCGCGAAGGGGGTGTCGAGCTGGTGGATGAGGCGCTGCTGGCGCAGGTATTCCAGATCCGCACCGACCGCATCGAAGCTGCGGGGCGCGTGTGGTTTATGCCCAGTTTGTAAGTAGGGTGTACAGGAAAGAGGGCGCATGTAGGGTCGATTAGCGAAGCGTAATCGGCCGACGGCAAGAAGAAGGGGCCGGTATCAAAAATACTGGCCCCTTTGGTTTTATTCGCAGTTCAAGCCTGTTTGCTCAGGCGCACCTGCGCCGCCTCTGCCAGCATCGCCAGCAGGGTTTCGGAGTCGATCCACGACAGGCAGGCATCTGTGATGCCCTGGCCGAAGGGTGATGTCGCAGTCTTACCGCAGGTTTGCTTTGTTCAACCGCACCAGCGCGGCTTCGGCCTGCATCGCCAGCAGGATTTCGGTGGCGCTCCACGACAGGCAGGCATCTGTGATGCTCTGGCCGAAGGGTGATGTCGCAGTCGTTACCGCAGGTTTGCTTTGTTCAACCGCACCTGCGCCGCTTCGGCCAGCATCGCCAGCAGGGTTTCGGTATCGTTCCATGACAGGCAGGCATCGGTGATGCTCTGGCCAAAGGTGGCGGCGCAGCCGTTCTCCACATCCTGACGCCCTTCCACCAGGAAGCTCTCGGCCATGATGCCGGCGATGCCGGTACGGCCGCGGCGCAGCTGATCGCAGATATCTTGCGCCACCAGCAGCTGACGACGGTGATCCTTCATGCTGTTGCCGTGGCTGAAATCGACCACCAGACGCTCCGGCAGGCCCACATCGGCCAACGCTTCACAGGCTTCATCGACACTGGCGGTGTCGTAGTTGGGTCGGTGGCCGCCACGCAGGATCACATGACCAAAGGGGTTACCGGCGGTGCGGTAGATGGTCATCTTGCCGTCCTTGTCCGGCGAATAGAAGATGTGGCTGTGACGGGCGGCGCGCACCGCATCGATGGCGATGCGGGTATTGCCGTCGGTGCCGTTCTTGAAGCCAACCGGGCAGGAGAGGGCCGAGGCCATCTCGCGGTGTACCTGGGATTCGGTGGTACGAGCGCCGATGGCGCCCCAGGTGATGAGGTCGGCAATATACTGGCCGGTCACCATATCGAGGAACTCGGTGGCGGTGGGCATGCCGATCTCGTTGATGTCGACCAGCAGTTTGCGCGCCAGTTTCAGCCCTTCGTTGACGTCGAAGCTGCCATCGAGGCGCGGATCGTTGATGAGCCCTTTCCAGCCGACGATGGTGCGCGGCTTCTCGAAGTAGGTGCGCATCACGATGCAGAGGCTCTCTTTATACTGCTCGCGCAGGGCGTTGAGGCGCTGGGCATACTCGCGAGCAGCAGCGGGATCATGGATAGAGCAGGGGCCGACAATGACCAGCAGGCGCTGATCGTCTCCGGCCAGAATGGCTTCCACTTCGCGACGGGCATCCAGCAGATTCTGGGCAATGGTATCGGTGATCGGAAACGCGTGTGCAAGCTCGCTCGGAGTGATCAGTGACTCCAGGCGACGGGTGCGCAATTCATCTGTGTGAATGGACATACAACTCAAGTCTCGAGTGGGTGGTGTCAGCCGCAAGGGGCGAAAAAGCAAAGAGATAAAATAAAGCAAAAGTCCCCTGATTGAAACCTTGGGGGGCTCTGATAGGATGTGAGGCCAAAATCGATTCCAAATGAGGTAGATAGCGTGGCAAAGCCAGGGGCAACCGGGGTCACCCGCATCATCAACGCAACCGGTTACAGCATGAAGGGGCTCAAGTCAGCCTGGATTAACGAGGCGGCTTTTCGGCAGGAGCTGATGCTGATCCTGTTGCTGATGCCGCTGGCCTTCTGGCTGGGGGATTCCCTCAACCAGATCCTGCTGCTTATCGTCATCAGCTGGCTGGTGGTGATCGTCGAGATCCTCAACTCTGCCATTGAAGCTGTGGTAGACAGGGTTGGCTCCGAGCATCATGAGCTCTCCGGTCGCGCCAAGGATTTGGGCTCCGCCGCCGTCTTTATCGCGCTGGCCCTGAACGCCCTGGTATGGGGGGCGCTGGTGGGCCGCAACCTGTTGGGGTGGTGGTAAGCCACTACGCTGCCTTTAGGTTCTGCTTCATAAAAAAGCCCGTCATCACGACGGGCTTTTTGCTGCGCAGATAAGGGTCTATCAGTGGAGGATGCGGGCGCGGATGGTGCCGTTGATCTCCTTGAGTTTGGCGAGCGCCTTCTCGCTGTGCTCGGTCTCCACGTCGATCACCACGTAACCGATATGGCTGCTGGTCTGCAGGTATTGACCGGCGATGTTGATCCCCTCTTCGGCGAAGATCTGGTTGATCTGGTTCATCACGCCCGGCTGGTTGCGGTGAATGTGCAGCAGGCGGCTGGAGCCCTTGTGGCCCGGCAGCGACACTTCCGGGAAGTTGACGGCGGAGAGGGTGGAGCCGTTGTCGGAGTATTTGACCAGCTTGTTGGCTACTTCCAGCCCGATGTTCTCCTGCGCCTCATGGGTGGTGCCACCGATGTGCGGGGTCAGGATGACGTTCTCCAGCCCACGCAGCGGGCTTTGGAACTCCTCGTCATTGGACTTGGGCTCGACCGGGAAGACGTCGATGGCGGCGCCGGCAATATGGCCGCTTTTGATGACGTCAGCCAGCGCATCGATATCCACCACAGTACCGCGGGCGGCGTTGATGAAGATGGCGCCCGGCTTCATCATCCGCAGTTGCTCGGCACCGATCATGTTCTTGGTGGAGGCGGTCTCCGGCACGTGCAGGCTGATGACGTCAGACATATTGAGCAGCTCGACCATGCTCGGCACTTGAATGGCGTTACCCAGCGAGAGCTTGTTCTCGATATCGTAGTAATAAACTTTCATGCCGATGCTCTCGGCGATGATGCCAAGCTGGGTACCGATGTGGCCGTAGCCGATGATGCCAAGCTTCTTGCCGCGCGCTTCCACCGAGCGGTTGGCCAGTTTTTCCCACACGCCGCGATGGCACTTGGCATTCTTCTCGGGGATGCCGCGCAGCAGCAGCAGGATCTCGCCCAGTACCAGCTCGGCGACCGAACGGGTGTTGGAGAAGGGGGCGTTGAAGACCGGAATACCGCGGATCTGGGCCGCTTCCAGCTCGACCTGGTTGGTACCGATGCAGAAGCAGCCGATGGCGACCAGCTTGTTGGCGGCGTCGAGGACTTTCTCGGTGATCTGGGTGCGGGAGCGCAGCCCGATGAAATGGACGTCGCGGATCTGCTCGATCAGCTCCTCTTCGGAGAGCGAGGTCTTGAGATACTCCACACTGGTGTAACCTGCGGCACGAAAGGTCTCTACGGTGTTGGGGTGAACCCCCTCCAGCAGCAGAACCTTGATTTTATCCTTGTCCAACGAAAACTTGGCAGTCATGACGATCCCTCTGTATGTGCAAACGTAAGTGCAGATTTGGTGTGCGAAGAAAACCGTAAAGTAGCAAAAACGTTTGGGAGAGGGAATATTTGTGACGAAAGTCAAATTCTTTGAAGTTATCAACGAATGTTGTAAACATCCGTATGCAACTTGTTGAGGGATAAATAAAAACGGCGCCATCAGGCGCCGTCATTTATTCACAGTGCAATGTTTGGGTCATATCCCATCCCGGGGCTCAATCAACGCCGCTGCTGCGTCAGAGGTTGCAGAGTGGCGCTGGCGAGGGAGGGAGGATGCCGCTGCACTGTGCTACCGGTGTCGGGATTACTGGGTAATCACGCCGTCCGGCGTACCGATCAGGACAACATCGGCGCCGCGCGCGGCGAACAGGCCGTTGGTGACCACACCAACAATGGCGTTCAGTCGTACTTCCAGCGCCTTGGCGTCGGTAATGGCCATGCCTTTCACATCCAGAATGTGGTTGCCGTTGTCGGTGACCACGCCTTCACGCCACACCGGGTTGCCACCCAGTTTGCGAATTTCGCGGGCCACGTATTCGCGGGCCATCGGGATCACTTCCACCGGCAGCGGGAACTGGCCCAGCACGTCGACGGTCTTGGTGTTGTCGATGATGCAGATGAACTTGTCAGCGACGGCGGCAACAATCTTCTCGCGGGTCAGGGCTGCGCCACCGCCCTTGATCATGTCGCGGGTTGCGTTGATCTCGTCGGCGCCATCCACATAGACGGAGAGGGCGTCGATCTCGTTGAGATCATATACGGTGATGCCGAAGCCCTTGAGGCGCTCGGTAGAGGCCACGGAGCTGGATACCGCCCCCTTGATCTCGTCCTTCATGGTCGCCAGCGCGTCGATAAAGTGGTTGACGGTAGAGCCGGTGCCCACCCCGACGATGGTGCCGGGAACCACATACTTGAGCGCAGCCCAACCGGCCGCCTTCTTCATTTCATCTTGAGTCATGATCGTTCCTTAAGAAAAAAGCGGGCGCATTATATCCAACCCGGTACCCCGTCGCGACCTTGTTGCTCACGTTCCGGGGCAAAAAGAGGGACTTTGTAAATCGTTTGCCTGTTTATTCTGCGTTTGCGCGCACAAAGCAGGGGCTGCCTGCCAAAAACAGCTTATTCAAAGCGCCAGCAGTGGCTCGGGGTGATGATCTGGGGCAGCGGCACATCCCACTCCTCTTGCGGGACCGCATCCACCTGCTGGCAGTCGTGGGCAATGCCGAGCGGCTTGGGGCCCAGCTTGTGCTCATGCCAGATGGCGAGAGTGCGATCGTAGTAGCCGCCCCCCATGCCAAGACGATTGCCCTGGGCATCGAAGGCGACCAGCGGGGTGCAGATAAGATCGAGCGTGCTGTGGGGCACCACCTGCAGGATATCCAGCTCCGGCTCTTCGATGCCGTAGCGGTTGCGTACCATGGGGCTGGTGGCGGTATAGCGCAAAAAGAGCAGGTGACCCGGGGTAAAGGGGTGGAGCACCGGCAGGTAGACCTCTTTGTGCTGGGCCCACAGCCAATGGATGGTGGGCAATGGATTGATCTCCCCGTCATTGGCCAGATAGAGGGCAATGCGTTTGGCGGCGAGGATCTCGGGGTGTTGCTTGAACTGGGCCAGCAGCTGTTGGGCCGCCAATTGCTGCTCGGCCGGACTCAGATTTTTGCGGCGTTGACGAACCAGTTGGCGCAGGGATTGACGTTCGGGTTGGGACTCATGCATGGGGAACCTCTGGTATAGCTGCGCATCGATGGCTTGAACGCGCTCTACCTTAGCACATTCACTCTTGACGTTAAGGGGGGAAGGGGAACCCCGCCCGGGACGGTGGGATAAATGCTGGCGGATCCGATAGTGAGTCAACAAGGGCCAGGGTGTGGCCCCTGTTGATGGCATGTCGGCGCGCCAGCGTCTGGTCAGTTACTTGTCAGCCTTGCCGCGCATCTGGTGCTTCACAAACACTGCAATGAGTGCCGCTACCGCGAGTGCCATCGGGTAGAAACTCATGCTCACCACCGCCAACGGCGACAGGGCGAAGATGGATCCCAGCAGCAGCGCCTGTGCGCCCCAGGGGATCAGACCCTGTACCACGCAGGAGAAAATATCGAGCATGGAGGCGGCGCGGCGCGGGGTGACACCGTGGTGTTCGGCCAGATCCCGGGCCACCTTGCTCGCAACGATAATGGCGACGGTATTGTTGGCAGTGCAGAGGTTGGTGAGGCTCACCACCCCGGCGATGCCGAGCTCGGCCGCTTTCTCGTTCTGTTCACCATTGTGCTCGCGAGTGAAACGGGCAATCAGGGCGCTGATGCGATCGCTTATCCAGGCCAGACCACCCTGACGTTCCATCAGGGCGCCGAGACCGCCGATCAGCATGGAGAGCAGGAAGATCTCCTGCATGCCGGTAAAGCCCTGATAGATATCTTTGCTGAACTGACCGATGGCGTAGCCGTTGATCATGCCCACCACTCCGGCGGCCAGAATACCGATCCCCAGCACCACAAACACATTCACTCCGGCGAGCGCCAGCCCCAGGATCAGCAGATAAGGCATCACCTTGAACAGCTCTATGGCGCTGCCGCTGGCAGGGGATTCACCCACTGAGCCCAGGGTCAGATAGAGCAGGATCACCGCGATGGCGGCAGGGGCCGCAATCTTGAAGTTCTCGCGGAACTTGTCCTTCATCTCGCACCCCTGACTGCGGGTTGCTGCTATGGTGGTGTCGGAGATGATGGAGAGGTTATCGCCAAACATGGCGCCGGAGAGAATGGTACCTGCCATCAGCACCGGATCGATACCGGCAGCCTGTGCCACACCGAGGGCCACCGGCGCCACTGCACCTATGGTGCCCATGGAGGTGCCCATGGCGGTAGCAATAAAGGCAGAGATGAGGAACAGTCCGGGCAACAGCGCCCAGCCAGGGATGAGCGACAGGCCCAGCGCCACGGTGGCATCAACCCCGCCGGTGGCCTTGGCAACGCTGGCAAAGGCGCCCGCCAGCAGATAGATAAGGCACATCGCCATGATATTGCTGTGGCCAACCCCCTTGAAGAAGGTCTCCAGATTGCTGTTGAAGCTCTCTTTGCCAAGCAGCAGGGCCAGCATTACCGCAGGCAAGGCAGCAACCGGAGCGGGCAGCTGATAGAAGGCGAACTCGACCCCCTGCAGGGTCAGCCAGGTACCGGTACCGATAAAGAGTGCGAGAAAAACCAGAAGTGGCAGCAAGGCCCTGGCACTGGGTTGAGTCTGGATCATGTGTTCCTCTGAAATTGAACAATGACCTCCTGTCATGAACTGCTTTGTACCTGTATCGGATAGGGATAGGGGGAAAACAGGGCGGGCATCCTGCCGCATTGGGGTGCCCACAGTAGTGAGTCAACCCCACAAGGTCAAGATAGACGTCCAGATGGATAGGTGTTTTTATCTTTCGATTTTGTCACTCTGACTAAATCCGTTAAATGTTCGGATTAAATTAAATATTTCGTTTATTTGTCGGTTGTCTCTGCTGGCTCACTGTGGGCTTTTCAAAGCTGGCGCGGGCTGGTAAAACGGTCTCTTTCCATAATTAAAAGAGATGAGAGGGTGGAGATGGACAATCCGATCCGTGTGGCCGTGATGGGCTGTAATGGTCGTATGGGCAAGGTGCTGCTGGAGGCCATCACCAACACCGATGGCGTAGTGGTCGGGGCTGCACTGGAGCGGCCGGGTTCGGCGGTGATAGGTCTCGATGCCGGTGAGCTCAATGGGCTGGGCCATCTGGGTGTGGCGATCAGTGACAGTCTGGACAAGGTGCGTGACGAGTTTGATCTTATCATCGACTTCACCCGCCCCGAGGTGACCCTGGCCAATCTGGCTTTTGCGCTGGCCCACCACAAGCAGATGGTGATCGGCACCACCGGTTTTGACGATGCAGGCAAGGCCGCCCTGAAAGAGGCGGGCAAGCAGATCGGTATCGTGTTCGCCTCCAACTACTCGGTCGGGGTCAACCTGGTGTTCAAACTGCTGGAGCAGGCCGCCAAGGTGATGGGGGATTACACCGACATCGAGATCATCGAAGGCCACCATCGCCACAAGGTGGATGCGCCATCCGGTACTGCGCTCTCCATGGGGGAAGTGGTCGCCAAAACGCTGGGCCGGGATCTGAAAGAGTGCGCCGTCTATGGCCGCGAGGGGATCACTGGCGAGCGGGATCGCAACACTATCGGCTTTGCCACCATTCGTGCCGGCGATCTGGTGGGGGAGCATACCGTCATGTTTGCCGATATCGGCGAGCGGGTGGAGATCAGCCACAAGGCCTCCAGCCGCCTGACCTTCGCCAACGGTGCTGTGCGGGCGGGCAAGTGGCTTGGTCAGCAGGGGGCCGGTCTTTATGACATGCAGGATGTGCTCAATCTCAAGTGATGCCTCTGAGCGGCACTTTCGTACTACTGCTACCCCAGTGAAAAACCCCGGCTTGCCGGGGTTTTTGCTGTCAGTCAGCCAGAGTTTGTGTAAAAAGACGCGCTATCGGCAATTTTTTATCTGAATGCCTTATAAATCACACTATTGCATTATCCACCAGATTTTCCCTTCCTGAATGTCATCACCAGGTAACAGATTTGAGCATCTTTATGGCTGATTAAGCCATTTTTTTACACCAACAAGAAAAGACTAAAAATTCAAACGAAGAAAAACGTTTTCCATTTTTCATGTTCACTCTTGTCATCATAAAAGCGTTAAATTTGTGATTAATGTTTTTCGTGTAAAAATAAATGCCATTGTTTTAATTAGTTTTTTTGTTTGTTTTTGTCGCTATTGCTGGCTTGGTGGCATCTTTTGGTGGTGGTTTTTCATTTTCTTTCATGGGAG